>JANOHG010001005.1:0-8462 GCA_031406375.1 Archangiaceae bacterium
AGGTCACCCGCGCCGCTAAGCCGGTGGTGACCCGCGAAGCACAACCGCCCGAGCGCCTGGCTCCAGGGTTCATCGCGGCGCCCAAGAACTGAACGCACTGGCACCACTGCGCGCGTGGACGACGACGAAATCTTCCGGCTCAACTCTCTTCACCGCATTGCCACGCACTCGAAGCTGCTCCTCGAGGCTCACTCTTCCAGCGAAGTCCCCGCAGGCTGCGGCGGGGCGGTCGAGCGGTAATCTTCGGGTAATTCAATACATTCATAAAACAAATGGGTTCCATCCCAAAGTTAGACCTACCGACGGAGTGGCTACCGCTGCCGCCCCGAAAGTGCTGGTCAACAGGATCCCAACGAAGAGCGTGCGCATGCGCCTGGATGGAGCACCGCGCATACCAAGGGTCTAAAGGTTCGGGACCAGACACCCGCGGTTGAAACCGCAAAAGCAGGCCCGCGACGCACCTGTCATGCCGGCGTCTGGAAGCGAAGCAGGAGCGTAAAGTCTGGCCCTGGGTCGTCGCCGGCGCGGGGGTGGCGGTGGTCGCTGCCGCGGTCGCCATTGGAGTCGTCGCAAGCTCGCGCTCGAGCCCCTACCCGGATCTGGGCACGGTGAAGGTTCCGCCGCCGCGCTAGCTTTTAGTCTTCTTCGAACGCCTTCTCGATCGCCGTCAGCATCTGCGAATCCTTCCGCGCGCGCGCAGCCAGGTAGGCCGTCGCGCGGTCATCGCGCAGCAACGCAAGCGCGACGCCGGCCAGACAATGGCCTGATGCGGCTAAACGATCGGCCCCTGACAAAGGCTCTGCAGGCCGAAGACATTCGATTGAAGGCCGCACGCGTTCTGCACCGAGATGAGCAGGTCGTTGTTGTTCCTTCCGGCCGCGTTGACAATGCGGCCTGTCTGGAACTTCCCGCCTCCTTGCCCACCGAGGATGAAGGGGATGTTGGTGAGGAAATGTCCGCTCGAGCTGTTGCTCCAGCATTCCATGCCCAGCACCACCGAGCTGTTGTAGAGCGCGGTCTTTCCCCCACCGTCATCGATGCCGTTGAGCGCGGCGAGCAGGGCGGCGTACTTCTCCGAGTAGTAGGTGCCCATCGTGTTGAGCGCGGCCACGTTGTTGCTGTGCTCGAGGTTGTGGTGCGCCTGCGCAACGCCTCGGCTGGGAAGTGACTGCCCGCTGGACGCGCCTGAGAGCGTGAAGGCCACCACCCGCGTCAGATCCCACTCGAAGGCGAGCTTGATCAACGCAATCATCTGGTCGTGAACCGGGCCGACCTGATCGAGGTTCTGCTGGTTGGTTCCATTCCCGGTCGGCCGCGCGAAGGGCGGACATGCGGGAGTCGTGGTTGTCGTCGGGGTCCCCGCGTCAAGCGCTGCGAGCTGGGCGGTGTTGAGCGTCTCGACTTCCCGCCACCCTTCGACGAGGCCATCGAGCTTCCGTGAATGCTCCGAGTCCAGGCCGAGCGCAGTCTTCGCCGTCTTGATGTCGTCGAGCTTGAAGTCGATCAGGCTCTTCTTTCGTGTCAGTGCCGCGCGAAGCTTCGTGTTGTCGGCGCCAGGCTGCGTCGACTGTTTGTTGCAGATCAGCGTGATGCGCTGCATCAGGGTGTCGTAGAGCTGCCCGGCGTCCTGCACCGGCGAGATCGCGTTGCCGTACAGCGAGTCTCCCGCCACGCGGTTTCGGTACGAGATGTAGCGCTGGCCGAGCCCGACGTTGTCAGCGTCCGAGTGCGCGCCGGCGATCGGCCCTGGCTGGGCGACTGCGAGCTTCGTCAGCAGCGACAAGACGAGCAGGGGAATGTCTTCGCCGCGGGCGCGCAGCGGCGGCAGGTCCAGCGTCACCACGTTGAGGCGATAGAACAGGTCTTCGCGGAAGGCGCCTTGCGCCACCAGCCCGGGCAGCTCTTCGCGGGTCGCTGCAACCACTCGCACGTCGACCTTCACGACGGCGCCAGTGCCCAGCGGCGTGAGCTCTCCGCGATCAAGGAAGCGCAGCAGCAGCGGCTGGAGCTCGAGCGGAAGCGCCGCCACCTCATCGATGAACAGCGTGCCCTGGTGGGCGCGCTCGAAGGCGCCCTTCTTGGCGCTGATGGCTCCGGTGAAGGCCTCCGCGCCATGTCCGAAGAGCGCTGCGTGGAGCAGGCTCGCGGTGATTGCACTGCAATCGACCACGACGAAGTCGTTCTTAGCGCGTGGTCCCGCGTCGTGAAGCGATCGCGCTGCCAGCTCTTTGCCGCTGCCCGTTGGCCCCTGTAGCAGCACAGTGAAGTCCGAGGCGGCCGCGCGCTCGAGCGAGGTGAACAGCTGTCGCATCACTCGGCTCTGGCCCTCGAGACCACCAAAGCGCGTTCGTCCGCTGGGAGCAACGCCGGTGGCCCGCTCAGTCGACACCAGCTGCAGCCACGAATCACCCACCCGAATCAGCGCGCCGGGCGGCAGCGCGATTTCGAGAACCCGCGAGCCCTCGAACCAGGTGCCGTTGCGGCTGGCGAGGTCTTTGACCAGCACCGCGTCGCTGCCGGCCTGCAGCTGAAGGTGGCGGCGGGACACGCGGGGGTCGGTGAGCTTCAGCGCGGCCTGATCGGTTGTCCCGACGAGCACAGGCTCGGCTCCGAGCTCGACGGTGACGCCCCGCTCAGGGCCTTCGACGACCCGAACGTGACAGCGGCCAAGGGATCCGCCCTGGTGCGGTGCCGTCTGGGTGAGCGGAGTCGTGCCTTCGAGTGCCATCGGGACGAGCGCACAGGACGCACCAGTGGCGGTTCATTGTCGAGCGGAAACTCGGAAGCAGGGCTCTGCGATCGCTCTTGGCTATTCCATTCAGAAAACCTCAGCATCATTTTTGTCGTTTCGACTGAAACGCTTTCCCACGCCAAACATTGTACATACGTTAAACAAAGAACCAGGGGGCGAGAGAGTCGTCCGACTGGAAAACAGGGCGCTTCCCTTCGGTCGGAAGGTGCCGCCCCATAACGGGAGACGAAAATGTTCGCACGAGGCTTCGTGGTGGGAATTGTGTTGTCTGTTGGGCTGGCGCGGCGTCTCGCCCAGCGGCCAGGCCCTCACCAACGTGCTGGCCTTCCATGCGGCCCCTGGCAAACCGATCTACGCCGCCTCCGCGCTCGGCCTCAGCGCGGCGCTGACCGTCGACACTGCGCTCACAGGCAAGTCCTTCGTTGCGGCCGCGGAAGGAAGCCCGAAGGGGGTTACGATTGCCGACAGCACGGCGACGAAGGCGAAGGTGATCGGGGTGAACTACTTCACCTCGAACGGGGTGATTCACCTGATTGACAAGGTGCTCATCCCGTCGCCCTGACCGCGTCATCCATCTGCTTCACGCGTCATCGCCCGCCGCATCCGCGCCACCGATCGACAACATTGCGATCGGTGGTCGATGGGGCGGCGGGGGCGTGGGCGCACCCAAACACCTGACTGAAGACCTCGCGCTGCATGCGTGAGCCACGGGAGTTACACAAAAATGAGCGCACACGTCGCAAGGTTCGCTGGTCTGAGCGCAGTCCTGATGGGAGGCCTTGCAATGGCAATCGAAACGCCGAAGCACGAAGTCGTGAAGCAGTACGCAGACTTCGAGATCCGCCAGTATGGGTCCTACGTCGTCGCCGAGACCGAGGTCGAGGGAGACCAGGGCGAGGTTGGGAGCGAGGCCTTCTCTCGACTCGGGGGCTACATCTTTGGAAACAACCAGGGCGCACAGAAGATCGCGATGACCGCCCCTGTCACCCAAGCAGCCACCGAAGGCACCAAGATCGCGATGACGGCGCCGGTGACCCAGGTCAGCAGCGGGCCTTTAAGCTGGCGCGTGCAGTTCATGATGCCCTCGGAGTACAGCCTCGAAACCTTGCCTGCGCCTAAGGACACGCGGGTTCAGCTGCGCTCAGTTCCGGCGAAGCGGTTCGCGGCGATTCGCTACTCGGGCACCTGGTCGAAGAACAACTACGAGGAGCACCTGATGCTGTTGAAGGTGGCGCTGGTGCGCGAGGGTCTGACCCCGAAGGGCGCGCCGGTGTGGGCGCGCTACGACCCTCCGTACAAGCTGTGGTTTCTGCGCACCAACGAGATTCTGCTCGAGCTGCAGTAACGAGCTGGGTGGAGCGTCAGCGACCGCGGAAATCCCGAGCGGACGTCGCGAGAGAAGTAGCCGAGCGCCGCTCAAAAACAAACCCTTCCCAGACGCGCGGCGGTCGCCGAACCTTCAGACGTGCGAAGCCCGCGTTCCGCAGTGTTGCCCTTGTTGCTGCTTTCCGCGGCGGCGCATGCCGACGTGCGGCCGCTGGTCTTCGTCGGCCCGGGGTTCCCGGAGCTGGTCCACGCCGAAGCAGGCGTTCTGATCAACGGCCGGGTGTCAATCGAGGCCAGGGTCGGCCTGGTCGTGTTCAACGTTCAGACCGGCCTTTGCGTCACCGGCTGGTTCCTCGGCACCGCGACCGACCGCCCGCCCACCCACGCACTGCTGGGCTCGATCGAGTTTCGGGTCAATCCGACCCTGAGGCCGTTTCGGCTCGGGTCCGGCGGCGAGACGATCGGCGCGAGCTTCGGCACCTACGCGGGCTACGCATTCACGACCCAGCTCGGATTTTCGGTGAGGTTGCTGCTGGGGGCGATCTGGTACGCCGAGAAGTCGATTGCAGTAGGGCCCAACGGCACGATCGGCGTCGGCTGGATCTTCTAAGCACGACAGAAGCTGCGCGGAAATTTGGCGGGCCGAGATCAACCCTTGCCATCGAGTGCGTGGATTTGTTCAGTCCAGTTCGACTCTGAAGTGTCCATTTTGGTGCCCATTTTTCGCGATTGGTTTGCCAACTCATAAATCGTCCCACTGCCCCGCGCGTTGAAGCTTCGACCCGGAGGTCACAATGGTTCGAACACTTTGCGTGGGTGCCACGTTGTTTCTCGGATTGACCGCAGCTGCCAAGTCGTTCGACCCGTTGCCTCCCGAAAAGTCCGGTGACAAGCCCAGCGGGCTTGAGGCACAAATCGTTGCCTACAACGGCAACACCAACGGAGAGCTCACCATCGACGTGAAGAATCCGACCGGGGCACCCATCGAGTTCGCCGCAGCCGGTCTCTACTTTGTGCCGACGGGTGACCCTGACAAGTCGCCGCAACGCTTGGGGGCAGTGGGCTCGTATCAGGTGGAAAAAGAGAACAAGTGGGAACGGAACGACAAGCTCGCCATTCCCCCCGGGGCGACGGTGCGCACCCGCCTCGACGTCTATTGCATCGACTCGCACCGCCCCAGCCCCACTTCGCAGACGCCATTTCGAATCGCGAAAGATCGGGTGCCGGTAAACATCATCCGCGCAATTCATCAGGACGCGACGAAGGCCACCCAGACGTTGGGTGGCATGGCGTCGCCCGCAGCGAAATCCACCGTCCAAGGTGAGGTCTGGAAAAACCGCGATCGAAACTGGGTGAAGCTCGATGGCGAAGGCAAGCAGGAAGCGACGAAGTAGGCCATGTCGGCCCGTTTCTCGCGCCGTCTGACGCCGCAAGGTAGGTCGACTGCATGCGTTCGCGCCGTTTGATTCCGGTGGCGTGGCTGGGACTTCTGCCTGCACACGCTGATGGCGAAGGACGAAGCGGAGCGGCAACTGAACGACGCAGAAGGGGTGCGGCTTGAAAAGCCTTCATGGTTCCAGCGGTGGATGACGAGATAAAAAATGGATGAAACCGAATGCCCTGATCACTTAAAGGCGCGTCGTGCGCTTTCTCACTTACGAAGGTCTACATGCCGGTGAGCTCACTGTTCAGTTCGGGCGGGTCAAGGCCGCCTTCGAGCGCGACGACCTTAAGGCCGTGGACCTCAAGAAGCTGCGGGGCGGCTACTACCGCGCGAAATTGAGCGATGCCGGCCGCCTGATTATGCGGTTCGTCGACTTCAAAGGCCAACGCGCCGCGCTCGCGCTCGAGGTACTGCCCCGGCATGAGTACGAGCGCTCGCGTTTTCTTCGCGGCGCGCAAATCGACGACAGCCGCCTTGAGTCGGCTGAGGAACCACTCGAGATCAAGCCAATCAAATTCCTGCACCCGACGCGGGCCACCTTCGCCCTGCTCGACAAGCCGCTTTCGTTCGATGATGCGCAAGACGAGGTGTTGCGGCGGCGGCCGCCTCTGCTCGTCGTCGGCTCGGCGGGAAGTGGCAAGACCGCATTGCTGCTTCAACAACTGCGCGCCGCGCCGGGGCGGGTGGCGTACCTCACCGAGTCAGCGTGGCTCGCCCAGAGTGCACGCAGTCTCTACGTCGCCCACGACTTCGACCCCGGTGAGCAGGAAGCCGACTTCCTGAGCCTGCGTCAGTTCATCGACAGCATCGAAGTGCCCCCCGGGCGCGCCGTCACGTTTCGCGACTTCGTCGGCTTCTTCGAGCGCCACCGCCAGAAGGTGCGCTTTACCGACGCACACCGCTGCTTCGAAGAGTTTCGCGGCGTAATCACCGCCGACGCGACCGCTGCCCTGTCGACAGACGCCTACCTCGCGCTCGGGGTGCGCCAATCGCTGTTCGACGCCGAGCAGCGTGCCGTGCTCTACGAGATGTACGGTCGATATCTCGAGTGGCTGAAAGAGGCCGGCGTTTACGAGCCCAACCTCATTGCCCACCAGTGGGCCGTCAAGGCAACCGCGCGCTACGACTTCATCGCCATCGACGAAGTGCAGGACCTGACCCCCGCGCTGCTCGCGCTGGCGTTGAGGACGCTCACCGTGGCTGGCGCTTTCGTTCTCGCCGGCGACGCCAACCAGGTCGTGCACCCCAACTTCTTCAGCTGGGCCAAGGTGAAGTCGCTGTTCTGGCGGGGCTTGCCCTCTGTGGGTGAAGGCAGCGAGGTCGTGGTGCTGAAGGTGAGCTACCGCAATGCGCCCGAGGTGACGAAAGCCGCCAACCGCGTGCTGGTGCTGAAGCACGCCCGCTTCGGCTCCATCGATCGCGAGAGCAACACCTTGCTCGAGCCTGTGCCCGGTGAACCGGGCGAGGTGCGTGGGCTCTCGTCGTCTTCGCCCGACGTGCAGGCGCTTGACCTTAAAACCCGTCGCAGCACCGAGGTCGCCGTCATCGTGCTGCGTGAGGAGGACAAGGTCGCCGCGCGGGCGTGTTTCAAGACGCCGCTGCTCTTCTCGGTGCTCGAGTCCAAGGGGCTCGAGTACGAGAACGTGGTGCTCTTCCGGCTCGTCTCAAGCGAACGACGGCTGTTCGGCGAGCTGGCCGAAGGACTCAACTCCGCCGAGCTCGATGCCATCACGCTCGACTATTCCCGCGCGAGGGACAAGAGCGACAAGTCGAGCGAGGGCTACAAGTTCTTCATCAACGCGCTGTACGTAGCGATGACCCGCGCCATCAAGAATGTCTGGCTCATCGAAGACGACCCTGGGCACCCGCTGCTCGCACTGCTCGGCATCGCTTTTGACGGGCAGCCGATGGCCGGCAACGTCCGCCAGGCCACGACCGAAGACTGGCAGCGCGAGGCGAGCCGCCTCGAGGCGCACGGCAAGCGCGAACAGGTCGATGCGATTCGCAGCCAAGTGCTGCGCACCCAGTCGACGCCCTGGAAGCCACTCGACGGCGCGTCGATGACCGAGCTGTTGAACAAGGCGCTCGAGCCGAAGGGGGTCTCTCGAAAGGCACGTGAGCAACTGCTCGATGTGCTCGCGCTTCACCCTGACGGCTATGCGGCCAGCGCGCTGGCTCGGCTCGGGTTCCGCACGATGCACGAGCAGAAGGAACACGCGCCGCTGATCGGCCTGCGTCTGCTCGCGGAGTTCACGTCGAAGAAGTTGAAGGTCGTGCTCGACAATGTCGAGAGGTACGGCCTCGAGTACCGCAGTATGCAGGGGCTGACGCCGCTGATGCTCGCGGCCCACTCGGGCAACGTCGAGCTCGCCGCGGCCCTGCTCGAGCGCGGAGCCAGCCGCACCGCCCGCGACCTGTACGGCCTCCAGCCCGTGCACCACGCCCTGCGTCGCGCTTGGCGCAGCGAGTCTTTTGCGAAGACCGACCTCGGAGCAATGTGGGAATTGGTCGCGCCCGCCTCGTTCGACGTGAAGGTCGACGAACGCTTGGTGCAGATCGGCCGCGAGCAGGGCGAGTTCATCGTGTTCCAGCTGATGCTCGAGCGGCTCTTCGAGGCGAAGGCCACTGTGCGACCCAACCTGCTCGGAGTGGGCACCGCCGAGCTGATGACCTACGTCGATCGCCTTCCCGAAGGCGTGATTCGCGATTACCGACGCAAGCGCCCTTACCTGTCGGCGATGCTTTCGAAGAACGAGGCGAACAGCACCGTGAAAGGCACCCGCTGCCTCTTCGAGCGTCGAGCCCACGGCCTGTACACCTTCAACCCGAAAGTCTCGCTTTGGGTCGATGGCGGCAGCGACGAGGGCCAGTGGGCGCCGATCGAGCAGCTCATTGGTATGTCGCTGCGACTCGAGGCCGTGCGGCACCTGGCCACGGGCT
>JANOHG010001013.1:0-1637 GCA_031406375.1 Archangiaceae bacterium
TGGCGCAACCAGACAGCAGCAGGGCGATGAGAATCTTCACGGGGCGACGAATGTGCGCACCGATCGCGAAGTCCACCCTCTTGGAACTGGCGAAAGGCACCGTCACGGCCCTTGTCCGGGCGAAGCGCTCACGTCTATTTCCATCGGCTTGCTCACGCTGCCGAACCACGCGACGGACTCCTGCACCATTCGCCACTGGAACAGGTGTCGCCCCGGTTGTGCGGGAGCAATCACCTCGAGGGCGATCTCGACTTCCTCACCGACTTTGACGACTTTCGGCAGCCGCACTCGGTTGGCCCCCCAGCTGGTATTGTCACGCGGGCCTTGCGAGCCCAGCGCAAAGCCGCGACCCGGATCCCAATCGTGCTCTCCGATGTTGCGAAACCTCAGCGTCGCGGTAGCGCGCTGACCGCTGACGAGCGAGGCGGGCAGCTGCTGCGAGATGAACTGCGCCTTCAAGGGACCTTCTTGCAACCCGACCTTCGCCCAGCAGACCCGCTGGGTCACTTCGCGATGGGCAATCCACGCCTGCGCTGCCTGCGCCAACCGCTGTTCGTGCATTGGGGAATGAATGCCTGGGTCTCCCAGGGCCCAGTTGGGTGGGTTTTGCCCCGAGTAGCCGTTGAGCGTTGGAAGGTTGCGCTCAAGCGACGCCATCATCGCATCGAGTTGGTACTTCCAGGCCGGGCCTGAGCCATCGATGGGGCTGAAAAGAAACGCCTCGCAGTCCGAAGCCAGCGCATCCGAGATGTCCTTCAAATCGATTCGCGCCTGCGTCTTGCTGAACGCCGGAGTCGTCTCGCCTTGTTCGAGCACCGCCATCAGCCCGAGCGCAATCGCCACCGCTGCGAGCTTCTTTCCGCGGCTGCGCAGTCGATCGATCGCGACCGCCACGAACAACGAGACCCCAATCAAATAGAACAGGGCGACTCGCGAGACTCCCCGAATCGCCTTCGCACCCGGGAAGTAGCCCCAGATGTATTTCCAGAAGGTGAACCCGTTCGGGTAGTCGCCCCAAAGCGTGGTGCAGATCAAGAGCAGCACCAGCATCAGAGCAAGAAAGCGCAGCGCCCGGTCTTTTCGCGCGAACCACACGCCAGCGCACGCCAACCCCGTCGTCACCACGCCGTAGCCGATGCGCTGCTCGTGCGACATCGGGATGCTCTGGAACATCGGCCACTTCTCGAGCCCCGCGTACCACCAGCTGAAGGGCCCGAAGTGAAACCAAGCGCGCACCTGTGGAATCATCGTCACCGCTTCCTCGAAGGGTCGGCCCCCGAACTCTTGCGCGGTGCCGAGGTAGCGGATCCCGATCGGCAACAACACGACGATGCTGATCAGCGCCAGCAAGAGGATTGCGAACGGATGACTGCGAAGGACGAACCAGATTCGTTCTCGGCCGCCTTTGAACAGCAGGCCCAGGCTCCCTGCGAACACCAGGCCGAAGATGAGGAACCAGCCCAGGTAGATTCCCACCGCGATCTGCCCAGCGACCGAGAAGAACAACACCGCCAGCCATCGGGTTCGTTGCTGCTCGGTCAACTGCTGCGCGTCGATTGCCAGCTTCCAGCATGCATGCACCGCCCAAATTGAAAAGAAGTGGGGGAACAGCTGGTAGTGCATCGTCTGGTTGATTC
>JANOHG010001031.1:0-1692 GCA_031406375.1 Archangiaceae bacterium
GTACGAAAGAGAATTTTCTGCGTAAATCTTAACGATCTTTGCGAGCTCCTCCGGACTGCGTCCATTTACCGCCGCCCCGACGATGATTGCGCAAGCGGCTCCCTCGGCTCCGAGGAAGACTTCACAAGCAGCCCCCTCGTCTCCGAGGATGATTGCGCAAGAAGCGCCTGCGGCTGCGACGATGATTTCACAAGCAGCGCCGTCGGCTCCGAGGATGATTTCAAAAGCAGCGTCCTCGGCACCGAGGATGATTTCACAAGCAACGCCCGCGGTTCCGACTCTGATCGACTCCCCGGCTGTTGCGAACGCGTCGGAAACTGATGAGCCGCAGTCAGAGTTGGATGAGGCGCGGTCGGAGTTGGATGAGGCGCAGTCGGAAGTGGACGAGGCGCAGTCGGAAGTGGGCGAGGCGCAGTCGGAAGCGGATGAGCCGGCGCAGACAGGTGAGGCGCGGTCGCCACGCCGCCGCCAGGCACCTAAGAGCGCGGACAAGGGACTCAAATACTTCCTGGTCGCTGTTCCGAAGGCGATCGCGTTTTACCTGGCGGCAATACCGCTGATGATCGTCAATCCGATCGGTTCGATTCGCAAAGGAGTGCAGGAACAAAGGCACGAATCGAAGGGCGCGATGGAACTCGTCGCCTACGCACTGCCCGTCAATCTCTTCAGCGCCGCAGTCGGGTTCATCTCGACGCTCATCGTTCAACTGGTGACAAACACTCTGAGCATCGGCGGGTTGATTATCGGGCTGCTGGTTGTCCCTGCAATCGTCGCGGTCGCGGTGAGCGCGATCACCGGCTTCGTATGGCACCCGGTGATGGCCTGGATCATTTCCAAGCTCAAGGGCGAGTCAGATGAGCGCTCGCGCACCAACTATTTCTTGATGTTCATGACCGCGACCGCACTGGTGGTCTTGCCGAGTGGAATCGGCACCATCCTCGGATTGGTACCGTTCAGGTTGGTCGCAATGGTACAGCCCGCTCTTTCGGCGCTGGGCGCGGTCGTGCTCATTTACGTGACCTATTCCTGGATGACGCAGTTCAGCGTCGTGAAGTGGTTCCGCACCGTGTTGCTCGTTCTGGGTGGACTGACGATCGTCGGAGGAGCGTTCGGGGTCCTGGGGCGCTTGACGACCGCTTCCCAGGGCACAGGGGTCGCGGTACCGGGCGCTTTGGCTGCTGACGAAACAACGGCAGCGGTGGCCGACGCGACCGACGACGCAACGGCCGCCGTGGCAGATGACGCGCGGCCAGACGCCAAGCCTTCCGCCAACAATGCTGTTGTAGATTCAGCGTTGACCTACCCGGTCTACGTCCAGCAGCGCGACGCAGTCGAGAAGAGCATCGCGGAAGACCCAGCCCTACTCAACCGCAGCTCTGAGTTGCGCGCGCTCTACCATCAGTACACGACCGCCACGTTCGAGGTCGACGCCCGGTTCGATGCACTCGACGCGAAGAATCCGGCAGACGCCAAGCTGAATGTGAGGCTGCGAGAGGCTGAGCTGTTCGCGAAGAACGAGAAGACGGTGAGGTCGCTGTACGGCAAGCTGAAACTGCAGGGCAAAGCCAACCTGGACGCGCCTCAAGCGGTGGCGAAGGAAGAGAAGCCACAAGCCGAGCCCAAGGCGGCACCGGTTGCGAAGGAAGAGAAGCCGCAAGCCGAGCCCAAGGCGGCACCGGTTGCGAAGGAAGA
>JANOHG010001060.1:0-2294 GCA_031406375.1 Archangiaceae bacterium
GTGTTCGATGCGGGCCTGCCCCCTGCTATGTTTCGCTGGAGGCTCTCAAATATTATCCGAGAAGTGCCAATCGATGGCATCCAGATGGTGAACGACACGCCGGTCAAGCTCCACGGAATAATCGTAAAAGGTCGGACGGAAAACGTCGTGGATGAGCTCCACCAACACTTTCTTAAGAGCAGTCTTTATATGGTGCCGCTGGCGAGGCAAGACCAGCCCGTGCGCCAGTTTCAATTGACTGCGCTCGACTCGGAACGCGCAATCTCGTACACGGCGATGGTCGACGACCTTGGCGATGGAACGTGCATGGTCATGCTCGGCGAGGCGAACATTGCAGAATCCACCCGAGCTGGGTTGATGCGCAAAGCCCAGAAGGCGAGCTTACCCGCTGACATCGTTCCCCTGATGCCACTGGCCACAGGGCCGACGCGCGTGAACCTCGAGGGAATGAAAACTCTCAGCTTTTCCGTCAAAGACTCAGAAGCCGGAGTGCGGAAATTCTATTCTGAGCAGCTCAAGAAGCTCGGCTACCGCGAAGTCCAGTTGGATATCTTTCACCGGAACAATGAAGAGCTTCAGCTGTCGATGAAGCTTGAAACGGATGTCGTGACTGTTCTCTTTACTTCTCGACCGAAAAGCGACGATCGCCTTCAAAGCGGACCTTCAGCGGTTGAATAGCGGTTCAGCGTCCCTTCGGGCCCCACGCGCATTTTCGATTGGCTGCTGTCGAAAAAGCAGAAGGGAGAATCGCCTTTATTTCTTTTGGTCGCACGCCTTCAGGCACGGTGCCTGGGTGTCAGAGCACTTCTTCACGCAGGCCATCGTTTTCGATCGGTTCTCCGGCTTGGATGCTTCTTCTGGGTTGCCGCCCATGCACGGAATCATGCATTGCGCCATCGGCTCAGCGCATTTCTCTTGGCACTTCTGCTTCTCGCTGGGCTTGTCGTGTGGATGGGTTCCCGGCAGGGCCGGATTCTGCGCCAAGGCAGTGAGGCTGGTGAACAGGGCTGAAAGGGCGATCGCGCGAATCATCATTTTCTCCAGAGGGACTTAGACATCGACACGGCGAAGTCTACTTGATTCAAGCGGCGTTCTCACCGTCGGTTAAGGCAGAAGGATGGCAAGCGAGAGTTTCAACGCATCGAGTATACGAGCGCAGCAGATGGAACTTTCGAAGACGCAGGCTTGAGGAACTAAAACAACATGAGCGAACCGAAAGACTACAAAGCAACCCTCAACCTGCCGCAGACCGAGTTCCCGATGAAGGGGAACCTGGCGCAGCTCGAGCCGAAGATGCTCGAGCGCTGGGACGCGCAAGATATTTTCGGGCGGGTGATGAAGAAGAACGCCGGTAAGCCGCTGTTCGTGCTCCACGACGGGCCTCCCTATGCCAACGGCCATCTGCATGCCGGGCATGCACTCAACAAGGTCCTCAAAGACATCGTGGTGAAGTACCGAAACCTTGCGGGTCAGCTGGCTGACTTCGTCCCTGGTTGGGATTGCCACGGGCTCCCCATCGAGCAAGCCACCGAGAAGCGGCTGCGCGAAAAGAAGGTCGATAAACGCACGATGGCGACTGACGAGTTTCTCGCCAAGTGCCGTGAATACGCCCACGAGTTCATCGGCATCCAGCGCACCGAGTTCAAGCGCATGGGAATATTGGGGCGCTGGGCCGAGCCGTACCAGACGATGTCTTTCGACTACGAGGCGCAAGAGATTCGCGAGCTGGCGAAGTTCGCCAACTCCGGCAGCCTCTATCGCAAAAAGAAGCCCGTTTATTGGTGCCTCACCGACGCGACCGCGCTCGCCGAAGCCGAGGTCGAGTATGAGAACCACACCTCGCCCAGCGTCTACGTCGCCTTCCCCTCGAAGACCGACCTGGGCGAGAAGTATGGCGCGCTCAAAGGCAAGCAGGTGTCATTCGCCATCTGGACGACGACGCCGTGGACCCTGCCAGCCAACCTGGCGATCAGCGTGCATCCGAAGTTCGAGTATGTCTTTTACGAGCTTGACGCGCGCGTGCTGTGCGTCGCGAAAGGCTTGCTCGCGAAGTTCTTGTCGAACGTCGCCCCGGGCGAGCTGAAAGTAAAGCAGGTTGCCGTCGGCGAGAACGCGTTCGACGCCGCGGTGCTCGAGCACCCTGAACGGATCCTCGCCTACGCGACCGGCGAAGAGTTGGTGGGGTTGCAGTACACCCACGTGCTCAACGCCAAGAGCTGTCCTTTGTTGGCGGGCGAACATGTGACGCTCGAGCAGGGAACGGGGTTGGTGCACACCGCTCCAGGGCACGGGCA
>JANOHG010001102.1:0-5642 GCA_031406375.1 Archangiaceae bacterium
CGGGTCAGCAGCTCAAGCAGAGCCCGCCTTTCTTTCGCGATGCCCTGCACATTCCGGAATTCGGCAAAGCTCTCGATGAACTCGCGTTCATCTGTCGACACTACCCAGTCGTGGCTGCCCTCGACGTCCAGACAGCGAAACACCGAGCCATCCTCGGCGCCGGAGGAAATCGCCTCGTGCGCAGCCCTCACCAGCTGAACACCCGATAACAACGAGGTGCCGTCGACCTGTCGTTCGTCGAACCGCACCGATTCACCCAACAAGGTCAGTCGTCGAACGTTCGCGAGCGCTTGTTGTACCCGTGCCTCTTGGGGCGAGGTCCCCAACTCGTCGAGTGTCTCAGCGTCCGAGCGGCCTGCTTCTCCCCGTGCCCACAGCGCATCGAGCTGAGAAAGGTTCAGGCGGTTCGACTGAAGCAACCCCTGCAGCAGGCTCTGGTGGCCGAACGACATTTGCGCGCCCACCAGATCCCCGTCCTTCAAAAGCAACTTGGACTCAAGGCCCAGGGAATGAACCGTCATCCACCCGCTTGCCTTGCGCTGGTGTGCGTCTAGTAATGCCTGTGCAATCGAGGATCCGCCCATGAGCACCTCAAGTCTACCCACGGATCTGCCTCAACGCCTCGTAACCAGCGATTCCAACGGCAGTTGAAAGGTTCAAGGAGCGTCGGTCTTCCAACATCGGAATCGTCACCAGCTCACCTCCTGCTGCGAGCACCTCAGGTGCCAAACCCTTGGTCTCTGAGCCGAAGATGAGGTGATCGCCCGGCTCGAATCGCACATCCCATAGGCTTCGCGTTCCCCGCGCAGAGAAGAGGAAGCGTCTGACTTCAGGCGAAGCAGTCAGGTACGCTTCGTATGTAGGATGAAGTTTGAGGAACACCTTGTCCCAGTAGTCGAGCCCTGCTCGCTTGAGTTCTTTGTCTCCAATCGAAAACCCCAAAGGCTCGACCAACTCGAGCTTGCAGCCTGTCACCGCGCACAGACGGGCGACGTTGCCGGTATTTGGCGGAATCTGTGGGGAAACAAGCACCAGATGAAAAGGCTTCGATGACGGATTCAGCACATCCCGCACGGTACGTGTTGTGGCGTAGGCTGTCGCGGGTGGCAATCAAGGTCCTCAACCAGACCCGCGAGAAGGTCCTCGCCTCGCACGGAAGCGTGGCGACCTCTTTTTCGTCGCGGTTCTTCGGACTGATGGGAAAAAAGGACCTGCCTTTTGGCGCTGCGTTGCACATCAGTCCATGCAACTCGATTCACACGTTCTTCATGAAGATTCCAATCGACGCAGTCTTTCTCGACAAGCAGCTCAAGGTGGTGAAGGTTTGCGAAGCGATGGTGCCGTGGCGTATTTCTTCGGTGTACTGGAGTGCCCACTCGGTTCTCGAGCTCCCTTCGGGCACCACGTCGGCCAGCGGCACCGTCGAAGGAGACCAATTGGTCTTCGAGCGTGTGGAACTTCCTTTGACCGCAGAGAGACCAGTTGCTTAACTCGGCTACCGCTGAAGCACACGGCAGCGCTCCACTCATGAGACTCGACGTATTTGGCCTTTCCCACGTTGGGATGAAGCGAAACCATAACGAGGACAACTACCTCCTCCTCCCGGATGAGCGTTTGTTCGTCGTGGCGGATGGGATGGGCGGCCATTCTTCGGGCGAGGTCGCGTCGAAGATCGCGGTCGACGAGTTGGCGGAATTCTTCAAGATCACCGCGCGCGATCAAGACGCAACCTGGCCATACAAGATGGACAAGTCGCGCAACTACGATGAGAACCGCCTCGCGACCGGGATAAAGCTCGCGAATCTGCGGATCTTCGAAAAAGCGTCCGCTGAGCAAAAGTACAAGGGTATGGGAACCACCGTCGTCTCGGTTCACTTCGCCGAGAAGATCGCAGTGGTTGCTCACGTCGGTGACAGCCGCGTCTATTTCTTCCGCAACGGGATTCTCAAGCAGCTCACTGAGGATCACTCGCTGCTCAACGACTACTTGAAGGCGAAGAAGCTTACTCCCGAAGAAGTCGAGGCCTTTCCGCACAAGAACGTCATCGTTCGTGCGTTGGGCATGAAAGACAACGTTCAGGTCGACGTGAGTCGACTCGAGCCACAAGATGGAGACGTCTTCCTACTTTGCAGCGACGGTTTGTCAGGGATGGTGACCGACCCTGCCATGCAGCAGATCTTGATTAATACGAAGGATCTGAACCTCGCGTGCAGCCAGTTGATCGACAGCGCGAATGCCAACGGTGGCAACGACAACGTGACGTGTATCCTTGCCCGTTGGAGCACCCAGTAGATTTCGAGGTGAGCAGATGCTGACCGCGCTCTTGATGGCGACGTGCACCGCGGGGTTTTCGAGCGCCGTGGGTGACACCCCGTACAGCGCGCGGTTGCTGGCAAGCGCCGAAATTCCCGCCGCGACAATCAACCGCGCTGAGCTTGAAGCAGAGCGCTCGCGGCTTCTCGCGGCCCGACCAGGGCTTGGGTTTCCGATCACGATGATCGCAGTCGGCGGGTCGACGACCATGCTCTTCACCCTCATTCTTTTGAACGCGGTTGGCTACTACGGCATCGGAGACGTCGGCCTCGGGGTCCTTGGGGTCTTGATTGCGGCCTCGATTGGCGTGGTGGTGATCGGCGTCATTTCACTCGTTGGGCGGCTCTCCGAACGCAAGCAATCGGCGCCGAGGCTCAAGGCGATTGAAGACAAGCTGGGCCCAGAGCTTCGTCCGGACGACGACCTCGCGCCACTGCCGCCCGGACCGCCGCCGCCTCCACCAGGTCCGGATCAGGGCCCCCCAGGCCCGCCCCCCCCTCCGCCTCCTCCGTTGGCAATGATGACGCTCGCGACGTTTTGACTAAAGGCGGCGGTGGTTGAGCGCTGGCAGTGACGTTCGGATTTGGGCAATCAAGGCTTCGTCGATTGGCCCTACCGCCATTCCCTCACCTTCAGACGCACGCGCGGTCACCAGGCCCCACGGGTCGACGAGCATCGCGTGCCCCCACGTCATCCGATCTCTTGGGTGACGGCCCTGCTGTGCTGGAGCCAATACATAGGCTTGGTTTTCAATCGCACGCGCTCGCAGCAGCACTTCCCAATTGTCTTTTCCCGTCGCCAGCGTGAACGCGGAAGGGACGGTGAGGGTGGTCGCTCCTTCTGCGGTGAGGCGGCGGTACAACTCGGGGAACCGAAGATCGTAGCAAACGCTGAGCCCCACTTTTCCGAACGATGTGCTCGCGACCACCACCTGGGTGCCCGGTGCGACGGCTGCCGATTCACGGTAGGTCTGGCCGTCACCGACCTCTACGTCGAAGAGGTGAATCTTCCGGTATACGCCCAGGCGACCCCCATCAGGTCCGAACAGGACACTGGTGTTGAACAGTCGCCCTCCAGAAGCACCCGTCTCAAGAATGGATCCTGCCAGCAAGGTAAGCTGAAGCTCGCGGGCAAGTTGAGCGAGAGTCGCCAGGGTCGGGCCATCAAGGGCTTCAGCCGCGCTCGCCCGATCTGCTTCGGGCCCCATCCATGAAAAATTCTCGGGAAGGCCGATGAAACGCGCACCCAAACCATGCGCTTTGCGAATCAAGCGCAGGGCCGTTGCGAGGTTGGCCGATTTATCGGCTCCAGAAGTCATCTGAAGAGCGGCTGCAAGGATCATTGGGCGGGTTTACACCTCTGTCGTGAATGTAGTAGGTGGCAGTCGGACGTTTTCGGCGGTTGTGAAGAGTGGGCCCGCCGGCCCACTTTTTTTTGGTCTGACATGGCTTTAGACAAACTCGACATCGAACAGAAGGTCCGAGAGATTGCCTCTGCGCTGCTCGTTGCCGAGGGGCTCGAGCTCGTTGACGTCGAGTATGTTCGCGAGCGTGAAGGCTTTATCCTTCGGCTGTTCATCGATAAGCCGGGCGGAGTCGGCCTCGAAGATTGCACCAAGGCCTCTCACGCCGTCGACACGGTGTTCGATGTCGAGGACTTTATCCCTCAAGAGTACAACCTCGAGGTCTCGAGCCCGGGGCTCAACCGACCACTGACGCGCGCTGAACACTTCGTCAAAGCCGTGGGAAAAAAGGTGAAGGTGAAGACCTTCGGGCCACTCTTCGAGCCGCCCCGCAAGAACTTCACTGGGCTACTCAAGGCGGCTGACACCGAGAAGGTGATTGTCGAGGTCGAAGGCGCTGGCAGCTTCACCGTGCCGCTGAAGGACATCGCGAAGGCGAATCTGGAGTTCGAGTTTTAAAAAAGACGCAGCAGTATCTGCAGTTCACATACAGGCCCCGAAAGCCGAGGAAGAACAAGCCATGACCCCCGCAGCCGCCACTTTGAAGTTGGACGACGTCCTCACGCAGGTCGCGAAAGACAAAGGCATCGACAAGGCAGTTCTCGTGTTGACTCTCGAGGACGCGATGCAGACCGCCGCGAAGAAGCACTTTGGGCAGGACCGTGCACTGGAGGCGAAGTTCGAGCCTGAGAAAGGCGTGGTCGAAATCTTCCAGGCAATCAACGTCGTCGAGCAGGTGTCGGATCCAATCAACGCGATCAACCAGCTGACAATTGACGCCGCGAAAGTGAAGGGAATGGACGTGGCGCCGGGCGACGAGCTCGTCTTTCAGATCTTCTACCGCGACGAGGACTTCGAGCTGGCGAAGCTGCAAGACGCTCAGTACGGCGACATCCTCGGCCTGAAGACTTTTCGCCGCGGCTTCGGGCGAATCGCAGCGCAGACCGCCAAGCAGGTGCTGCTGCAGCGCACCCGTGACGTCGAACGTGAGAACGTCTTCAACGAGTACAAAGACCGCAAGAACGAGATTGTGACCGGAATTGCTCGGCGAATGGAGCGTGGAAACCTGATCGTCGATTTGGGTCGGGCCGAAGCGGTGCTGCCCGTGCGCGAGCAGGTGCCGCGCGAGACCTATCGTCCTGGCGACCGCGTGCAAGCCTACGTCATCGATGTGCTGCGCGAATCGAAGGGGCCGCAGATCATCCTGTCGCGCGCCTCGGTCAACCTGTTGACCAAGCTGTTCGAGATGGAGGTTCCTGAGATTGCCGAAGGAATCGTCGTCATCGAGGCCGCCGCGCGTGAACCTGGTCGACGCGCCAAGATCGCAGTCAGCTCGCGCGATGGCGATGTCGATCCGGTCGGTGCGTGTGTGGGCATGAAGGGAAGCCGAGTACAGGCCGTGGTGCAAGAGCTGCGCGGCGAGAAGATCGACATCGTCCCGTGGGACGAGGATCCGGCGCGCTTCGTGTGCAGCGCATTGGCACCCGCTGAAGTCGCTCGCGTCATCATCGATGAAGCGAACCACGCGATGGAAATCATCGTCCCTGATGACCAGCTGTCGCTGGCGATCGGTCGTCATGGTCAAAACGTTCGACTCGCGGCGCAGTTGACGGGTTGGAAGCTCGATATCAACTCGGAGACCCGGGTGCGTGAGATGCGTGACTTTGCGACCAAGTCGCTGAGCGCGTTGCCCGGCGTGAACGAGATGCTGATCGAGACGCTGTATGCCCACGGCTTCCGCCAGGCGAAGGACATCGCGGATGCGAGCCCCGACGTGCTGTCGCAGATTCCTGGCCTCGACCCGGCCCGCATCGCAGCGATGCAGGAAAAGGCCGCGTCACAAAAGGATCTCGACGCCACCGAGCTG
>JANOHG010001107.1:0-6323 GCA_031406375.1 Archangiaceae bacterium
GGCTGACAGAAACCGGGCGTCGGAGAGACCCTTGGAAACCCACCCAGCTGAAGGTCCGCGCAGACGAGCCCAGGCTCGCATGCCCAATGAAAGCTGCAGCGCGCGTTCATCGGCTTTGGAATGACGCACACCCCAACGGCTCCACTCACGAAGGGCGTCACATCGCACGCGAGTCCGGGATCGCAGGTCGACAAACGATTTGCGTCAAACACACACGCCTCTGCCGCCTTGGATCGCGCTCGGCAGGTTCGGCTGCAAACGAGCTCGGGTTCGCATTCGAGGCTGCTCTTGCAGGGCGCATTGAGCGGCCGCGGCGCAGCGCAGCGATCATCCGAGAGCTCGGCCGTCGCCTTGTCGTCGCAGATCAAGTCAGGGTGACACCCGAAGCTGCACGGTTCTTCTACCTGGGGCCACTTCGAGCAGCTGCCCCTGCATGCGCCTTCGGTCTTGATGCAGACGCTGCCTGGCTCGCAGTCGACACCGTTCGCGCATGGCTGGCCACTGCGAACCCTTCCGGTGAGTAGGCCCGTCTGAAGTCCGCAGTCGAAAAAAGGGTGAACGGCGACGGCTGGAAAATTTGGGGGAAAGGTCGGCGGGCAGCTGCTGAGCTTCATCCGCGCTTCGCAGTTCGCCATCCGAATCGAATCAATGCTGACCAGGTTCTCTTCGAACGACACCCGCAGCGTCTCGTACTCGGCGATGCACCGCTGCTGTTCGAGCGGTAGGCACGCACCCAGCGGCTCGCGGGAAAAGGCGGTGTAGCAGCGCGAGAGCAGCCCGCACCGCGCGACCGCCAATCGCTCGCACAGCTCGATGGGAGTGACAGCAGCCTCGCCGGCATCGCCGCCGACAACGGTGGGCGCTGGGGGACAACCCGCAGAAAGCAGCAGACAGCCTATCAAAATGGCAGCGCGGGCCATGCGGGCGCGCACTCTAACCGCGTTTCTTGAGTGTGCCTGCCTTGTCGAGATGCCACCCATCGGACAGCCGTTTCTCAATCTTCTCGCGATGGCCCTGCACAGTGAACTCGCTGATCGCCATCGCCTCAAGCGCGGCAGTGTGCACGCGCCTTGCGGTTTCTTCCGAGACCAGCATCTCGAGGATCCTCTCGCGCGCAGGTTCGTGCTTGCGTGGCGCGAGATTCTTGAGCGCTGCCATTTTGACTTCATCTGCCATGTCGCCCAGAAGCGGCACCACGGCATCAGCGATGCGTGCGTCTTGCTTGTCCTCGAGGTAGCCCATCAGCACCACCTTCTTTTCAGGGTCGCGGGTGTACTCAGCGCCCAGGCGCTTGAGCTCATCGCACGCGATCCCGATGACTTCGCCTTTCGGGAGGATCTCTTCGAGGACCTTCAGCGCCCATGAGCTCGCTGCGTCTGATCGCTTGAGAAAGTCCTTCACCGGCTGCACCGCGTCGCCCGCGAGCCCGCAGACGATCTCGTAGACGTGATCTTTCTCGTCGGCATCGGTGGTGTGTGGATCGACGTTGAGCGTGAAGCGGTGCATCAACACCGCGACTGCCTCGGGCGTCTTCATCTCGCCCAGCTGCGCGATTGCCTTCTGTCGCGTGGCTGGATCGCCGTATTTCTGCGTCACCTTCGACTTGAGCCTCGTCGCCTTGTCGGCCGCCGTGCCCCCACCCAGAAAATCTAAGAGTCCCATTCGAACTTGCGCTCTCTAGCAGAAGTCATCACAGCTTCAGATTCTTCCGCACACTGTGGCTGTAGCCCTTGTCCAGTTCGGTCGCCGCTTTCATCACCTCGGGCTGCGCGAGGTCCGGAACACGAACCTGGATGACCAGGTACATGTCACCGGTCGGGGTGCCATCAAGCGACGGCATTCCCTTTCCCTTCAGCCGCATCTTCAGGCCCGACTGAGTGGCGGGTTTGATCGTCACCCGGCCTTCGCCTCCGAAGGTGGGCACGCTGACTTCGGCACCATGAATGGCTTCGGCCACCGTTATCGGAAGATCGAGGTACAGGTCACTTCCTTCTCGGCGGACGAGCGGGTGAGGGAACACCTCGATCTCGATGAACAAGTCTCCGGGGGCCCCGCCCTTGTCGCCTGGCCCCCCTTGCCCTTGAAGGCGCACTTGTGAGTTGGTGTTGACGCCCTTGGGGATCTTCGCTGTCAGCCGCTTGCCGTGCACCTGCAAGTTTCGCTCAGCCCCATTGACCGCTTCGCCGAGCGAAATCTGAACCTTCATCGTGTAGTCATCGCCGCGTCGTGGCCGGTTGCGCGCCTGGCCGAACATCTGCCCGAGAATCGACTCGAAGTCAGCGCCATTTCCAGCTGCGTCAACGCCGAAATCGAAGTTCATTCCACCCGGCACGCCGCCGCGCCGCCCTTGAGAATGCTGCGCGGCTTTGTACTGGCGAAACGCGACGGCCTTTTTCTCGTCGAAGCCAATCTTTTCGGCGTCTTCGCCCAGCTCGTCGTACATGGCACGCTTCTTCTTGTCGCCCAGAACCTCGTACGCGCTGTTCAAGCCCTTAAAGGTTTCTTCGGCACCCTTGCCCTTGTTGATGTCGGGGTGAAATTTCTTCGCCTGCCGACGGTATGCTTTTTTGATCTCTTCGCCGGACGCTTGTCGAGACACGCCGAGCCGCTGATAGTAATCCTCTGACATGGTCAGCCGTGAAGCTAACCAGCCCCGCAGAACGCGCCAGTGGTTCCTGGTATTTCTCTGCATTCCACTGCTGGCACTCGCGCAGACAAGGCTGCTCGATCGCAGCGTCGCGTTGATTGACGGGCGTGTTCTCACTTTGAGCGAGCTTCAATTCGAGGCGCGGGTACTGTTGATCCACCGGGGCGGAGTCGAAGCGGCGTTTCGCGAGCTCGATCATTCGACGCTGCGCAGTGTCCTCGACTTGGTAATTGGCCAGCGGCTCGAGATGGCAGAGGCCGACAAGCTCAAGGCGTACCCGCTTGAGGAAGGTGAGCTGGAACGCGCGATGGAAACATTCAGCGCGCGGCTTGGAGGTGCCCCACAGCTCAACTCATTTCTCAAGGCAACTGATGCCGACGAATCGTCGCTGGCGCTCGTGCTTTCGCGAATGTTGCGCACCGAACGGGTTTTCGAAGGAAAACTGAAGCTCAAGGCGCAGGTGTCAGAAGCTGAAGCGAAGAACCTTCAAGTTGAACGGCCGGATCTCCAAGGTCTCGCGCTGCCCGCCTTGCGCCAGAAGCTCTTCAACGAGCGGTTCAAGGCATTGGCTGCTGCAGAGCTCGCTTCGGTGCGCAAAGCAGGTTCGGTGAGGTTGTTGGGGCCGTTCGCTGATCGCTTCAATGGCGATGCGGGTGCGCCATGAGACAGCTGGTTCCCGAGCCGTGGCGCATTCGCCGGATGACCGCAGAGGATCTTCCTGGTGTGATGGACATCGAACGCGTCGCTTTCTCAAACCCGTGGACGCTCGAGATGGTGAGGAAAGAACTCACCCAGGATTGGTCGACCATTCTGCTGGCGGAAGAAGCGATGGCGGCAGGTTGGCAGCTGCTCGGGTTCTCGATCTTTTGGTTGGTCGCCGACGAGATTCACGTCCTGAACGTCGCAACCGCGCAGTCACAACGCCGACGAGGAATCGGCCGTTCGGTGATGGAGGCGACGCTCGACTATGGTCGCAACCACCGCTGCCGCATCGCTTCGCTCGAGGTTCGCCGAGGAAACGAAGGCGCCATCGGGCTCTACAAAGCGCTGGGCTTCAAGGCGGTTGGCATGCGCCCGAATTACTACGCCGACGATCGCGAAGACGCGGTGGTGATGGTGATCGATCTGTAGCTGCTCAACGTCGCGTGCGGAGCGATGTCAGCCCAACCGCCGCGCCGATGAGCTCCGTGTTGGCGTACCAATCGGTTGGGACGTCGAGAAAGAAAGACTGAAGCGGGATGGCGCGCAGGGGTGCGAAGAAAGAAACCGATACTCGGCGCCTTGGCACTCATGCAGACGTGAACCGCAACGTCTGACGCGTTGTCTGAGACAAACAAGCCGCCACAGTGCCCCTCGTTCGAGGGCAATCACCCAACCGGTCATCTGATCTCGGGTCCCTGGTCGCGACGCACCGACTGGGTCACGTCGAACAACCTCCTCAATCCGATCCCCACGCCGCCGCCGGTGACAGTGCCGGCCACGGCCGCGACGCCCACCTGGTTAAAGGGGCAATTTGGTCTCGACTGGACGACTGTCAGTCACTATTACGTCGAGCAGTGAGACCAGTCGCAGGCGCGCCGAAGACCTCTTCGAACTCTTTCTTCTCTGAGGCGTCGGCAGTGAGGCGCTCGATCGCTGTTCCGATCGGTTCTTCCGGTGGCGCCGAAGTGCTCCGAGGTTCCTTCTGACTCGCCTGTCGGTGGTGCTGTCGTGTCTGGCTCTGCTCGGCTGTGAGTCGTGGGACGACCTGGCTGCCCAAGCGAATTGCACCGACTGCGACGACGGCGTGGGAGGTGGAGCAGGTGGCGGAGGGCCGGCCGGTGGATCCGGTGGCGGGCTCGGCGGCGGATCCGGTGGTGGAACCGGTGGTGGAACCGGTGGATCCGGCGGTGGAGGCGCGCTGCCGTTGTGTTCAGTCGCTCCCGCGGCGCTTTGCCGGCTGGGTTGTGCCTCCATCGCGGGCGGCATGACGTGCACCGTCCCGGGTGCCGACGCCTTGATGCGCTTGGCGGCGGGCAACTTCGACACCGACGGCCGCACCGACTTCGCGCTGCTCAAGCCGAACGTCCCTGGCACGACTGGCCTCGCCTCCGGCGTGTACTGGCTTCGAAATGAAGTCGGCGGAATGGATTTCTCGGTCAGTCGGGTTGGAACGGGGTCGTTTCCGACCGGAGCGGCGAAGCTGGTGGTGGTGAGCGCGGTCGATGGAGGCAGAGACGCGCTTGCCGTTCGGGCGTCAGGCGAGCGCGTCTTTGCGTGGTCTCCGACCCCAGCAAGTGGCTACACGCTCGTCACCGACGGCGGACTCGCGTCCGACATCAGCGCAGCGCGATTGCCCGGCTGGGCCTCGGATGGCCTGGTGACAGCCCGCGATTCGACCGTTTCGGAAATCGTGAGCTACCCGGGCCTTCACTCAGGCAGCGACTTCTCATTGAGGAACACCAAGTCCGGAAGCTCGAGCCCGTGGAACTTCGTGGCCTCGTGGAGGAACTGGCTGATGCTCGGCACCGCCTCGACCTCGAGCCACTTCGTCACCTTTTCGCCCGATGGGGGAGTCGCCGCAGTCGGCTCGGGGCTCGTCTCGGGTGGGTGGATCCGTGCGCTGGAGATGGATCTGACCGGTGACGGGTGGACCGAGTTCTTCATGCAGCGGCCCTCGACGTATTCGGTCTTCGACTTTCCTGGGGGCAGTGTGCCGGTGGGGCAGGGCTCGGTCGGTACCTCGCGAGAGGTCAGGTTCGCCGACGCTGGACTCGTGCCGCTTGGGGCCGCGTTCACGCTCGGTTCTCTCGGGGCGTCCCCGGCGACGAACCTCGTCACGCTCGGGGCCAACGGCGCCCTGCGCCGCTTCGGAAACTTCACCAGCGGTACCGACTGGGTCGTCACCGAGCTGCCCGCCATCGATGCCGGGGCCGGCTTCGTAGCCGCCCAAGCGCTCCTTGCCGACGTCGACGGCAACCTGAGCAACGATCTGATCCTCGTCGATGCGGTCGGAACGATCCGAATCCTGTTCTTCCCTTGAGACCCTCGACTGGGTTTCCTCGACCCGACTCACAACCGCGGCGTGCTCGACGGGACTGAGCCTGCATCGGGGGGCGGACAGGCACCTGCATCGGCTTGCTCGCACGCCAGGAAGAACCCAGCGCCCCGCACGGGAGTGTTTGTCAGCTGGGTTCGCAGGCGTCGCTCGAAGTCCCTGAACGCGTTCGAGTCATCCTCGGACATGGATTCCTCAATGCAGCCCATGCGGACGCGCCGTTCGTCCTCTCTATACGCGTCCGGGGTGGGCTTCCCGAGGCGCAGGTTGGCCATCATCTCCTTAGAGTAGTCGCCCGTAGCGCGCAGCACGCGCAACGCGGCCACTGCGTCCTCAGTGCAGCGTAAGACCGACGACGAGAACTCGATGTGGATCCCATCGGTGCGCTCTCTCGGACTAGCGCGGAAGTACCGGATCCGGTGGGCGGGAGTTCCCGAGATGTCCAACGCTGGGCCCAGATCCTCGGCAGGAGTGCTGAAGTCCCCCTCGATGGTTGGCACCACGTGCCTCTCGCCGGTAAGCGCTCGGATCGCGGATTCGAGCCTCGCAATGTGGGCAGCGAAAGCCTCGCCTTCCTTCTCCATGACGATTGATGCCCTTCGGTACGCACAGCCGGACGCGAGAAGCCGTGCGCGGCGG
>JANOHG010001112.1:0-1004 GCA_031406375.1 Archangiaceae bacterium
GGTGCGCTCGTCGGCGATCGCGACTGCATGGCCATCAACCGTGACCTGGTCGACTTCAGGATCCACCTTGCTGCCGAGCACGGTGACCTTCTTTCCGTTCACGAAAACCCGGCCTTCGGTGATCAACACTTCGGCGTGGCGGCGCGAAGCAACCCCGGCGCGCGAAAGGTACTTCTGAAGTCGACCAGGTCACGGTTGATGGCCATGCAGTCGCGATCGCCGACGAGCGCACCTATCTGCTGCTCTACAAGCCGCCCAATGTCGTCACCACGCTGCAAGACCCGCAAGGGCGCCCGACGGTGGCCGACTTCTTCACTCCAGGCGAAAGCCGCGTGTTCCCCATCGGGCGGCTCGACTACGACGCCGAAGGCGCGCTGTTGCTCACCGACGACGGCGATCTGGCGAACAAGCTAATGCACCCGAAGTTCGGGGTCGAGCGCACGTATTTGGTGAAAGTGAAGGGAATACCTTCAGAATCTGCGCTGGAGAAGCTGCGCGGTGGCGTTCGCCTGGAAGATGGCATGGCGACACCGAAAACGGTCGAGCGGTACGAGACGGCCGAGAAGAACACCTGGCTCAAGCTGGTCGTCACCGAAGGTCGACCGCATCTGATCAAGCGGCTGTGCGCTGCGATCGGACACCCGGTGCTGCGGCTCTTCCGACCATCGCATGCCGGCATCAACCTCGCAGGGCTTCGTCCTGGGCAGATCCGGCGGTTGCAGGCCGAGGAAGTGCGAACGTTGATGTCGGTAGCCGGCGGAGAAGCGGCGCCTCCCACCGAGCTGAAGCTGCCCGCCCGCCGTCACCGGGCTGAAGAAGAGGTCGAGCCAGCGCCGGCTGGGGAAGAAAGCAGTCGTTCGCCGCGCAATGAACGCCGACAACCACAAGGTCGCGGGTTCAAGCGGCGTTGATATAAGCGTTAGCCAATGCCGCTGGGAAGACTCCGTCGTTCGATTGGCTTTCCCGCGCTCGTTCTCGTGTTGTGGTGCGCCTGCAACGGTGGC
>JANOHG010001149.1:0-1927 GCA_031406375.1 Archangiaceae bacterium
CGAGGCGGCGTTCTGCAGGGTCATGCCGTCCGCGCTTTGAGCTTCTCTTTCAAGTTCGCAAAAAAGTTCTGTTCTTTCTCGTCCGGAGGTCCTGTCGGAATCCCGGCGAGGTCAACCAGCTCGAATAGGCCTTCAGGAAGATCGTCGAGAAATCGCGAGGGAGTTCGCGGCATCTCACGCCCTCGCTTGATTCGCATCGCGGCGCGGGTAAGCACCAGCCGTTCTCGCGCGCGCGTCATCCCCACGTAACACAGCCGGCGTTCTTCCTCGGGGTTGGGGGGCTCGCCCTGCATCCCCGCGTGCGGCAGCAGGTCCTCTTCGAGGCCTACCAGGAACACCAACCGCCACTCGAGCCCCTTGGCTCCGTGGAGCGTCATCAGCGTCACCCGCCCGCTGTGGGCATGGTCGTGCTCGTCCTCCTCCTCGCGGGTGTCGAGCGTCAACCGGTTCAGGTACGTCAGCAGGCTTGCCTTGGGCGCTTCGCGCTTCTCGTACGCCTCGAGCGACTGCAGCAGCTGTCCGACGGCTTTCACTTTGCGGTCTCCCGCGGCGATCGACGAGGTGTTGCCCCGCGTCGCGGTGTCGAAGTCGATTTCGGCCAACAACCGCCGGGTGACGTCAGCGAGGTTTCCTTTGTCGAACAGCTTTCGGTACCGCTCGATCATCGCGCAAAACTCGACCACCTTGTCGGGCGCACCCTTCGGAAGGTCGGGCACGGCGGCGGCGCCCTCGAGCGTGTCCCACAGCGCAGTCTGGGTCGCCACCGAGTGCGCCGTCAGCCGCTCGAGCGTCACATCGCCAATGCCACGCGGGGGGACGTTGACGATTCGCAACAGCGACACCTCGTCTTTGCGATTGGCGATCACCTTGAAGTAGGCGATCACGTCTTTGATTTCGCGTCGATCGAAGAACTCCTGCCCGCCGATCACCTCGTAATAGACCTGCTTCTCGCGCAGCGACTCTTCGATTGGCCGCGACTGCCCATTGGTTCGGTAGAGGATCGCGATCTCGTCGGGAGGAAGCCCTTCGACGATCGCCTTCTTCACTTCGTGCGCGACGTAGCGCGCCTCTTCGTCCTCGCTCGGCGCCACCACCACCTGAATCAGAGGCCCACCTTTTTCCTCCGTCCACATCCGCTTCGCGCGCCGTTCGGGATTCTTCTCGATTACCGCGTTCGCACCGTCGAGGATGATCGGCGTGCTGCGATAGTTCTGCTCGAGTCGAACCGTCTTCGCACCGGGGAAATACTTCTCGAATTCGAGAATGTTTTTCACCTCGGCGCCGCGCCAACTGTAGATGCACTGGTCATCGTCACCTACGACGCACACGTTGTGCTGGTCGCCCGCCAGGTGCCGCAACAATTGCAGTTGGGCGCGGTTGGTGTCCTGGTATTCGTCAACCATCAGGTAGCGAAATCGGGCGACGTACTTCTCTTTCACTTCGGGGAATTTCTCGAAGATCGTCGAAGGAAAAACAAGCAAATCGTCGAAGTCGACCGCGCCCTGCGCTTTGAGCGCCAGTTGGTACAACGGGTAGACCAGGTGAGCCACCAGGTCATAGTCGTCGCCTTGGCCTTCGGGCTTTGGCTCGATCACGATTGGCGCCGCGTCGTCAGCGCGTCCGGGAGCGACCCCCGAGTTCTTTGCCCGGCTGATCAACGTCAGCACTTTTCGGCCATCGAAGGCGCGGTCATCGACGTTTCGTTCGCGCATCGCCCGCCGCACGATTGAAACCTGGTCTCCTGTATCGGCAATCGCGAACTTCTTCGGCCACCCCAGCTTTCCAAGGTGTTCACGCAACACCTCGGCCCCGAACGCATGAAAGGTCGACAGCGTGACGCCAGCTGCCTTTTGGCCGGCCATTTTAATCACGCGGTCCTTCATCTCGGACGCCGACTTATTGGTGAACGTCACACCAAGAATCGCCC
>JANOHG010001168.1:0-3320 GCA_031406375.1 Archangiaceae bacterium
AAGGGTTCGACGTCGCGCTGCGGGGCGGGCCGATGGTCGATTCGACACTCATCGCCCGACAGCTGCGCTCGGCCAACGCGTACCTCTACGCCAGTCGCGGCTATCTGAAGGCCCGCGGCACCCCGAGGACGCTCGAAGACCTCAAGGGCCACGACTGCATCGTGTATGGCGGCAGCTCTGCCGCATCGCAGTGGACCTTTCTGGTCGGGCGCACGCGCAAGACGGTGCCGGTGACGGCGCGGCTGGTGGCGAACAACCTGGCGGTCGTGCGCGCAGCCATCGCTGCTGGCCTCGGCATCGGTTGGCTGCCGGACATCAACATGGTCGGAAGAAACCAGACCCGGCGTTTGGTGCGGGTGCTGACCGACTTTCCCCTGCCCCCGGCGGTGCTCAATGTCGTCTACCCGCCGACGCGGAACTTGAGTCCTGCGGTGCGGGCGTTCGTCGACGTGTGCGTCAAGGAGTACGGCACACCGAAGGGCGCGGCGCCTGCGTCCTGACACCGGCGCTTCACGCCACCAGTGACGAATCCGAGAGGTGGCCGATGGGCAGGGCGACGTCGACACTCTCGTGACCTCATCCCTAAACGACGCAAGGACGGGCCAGATGCTCTCGATGCTCTCGTCCGCTACTACCGGACCAGTCTTTGCAGCGGGGAATCGAGTCGCGAACGTCTCCGGCTCGCAAGTGACCGCTTGGCTCACCTGCAAAAGAAAATAGCTCGCGGCGTGGTGGTCTTTGGTTAGTGGCTGAAGCCGAGCGCGAAGAGCAGCGCTCCTTCGACTTCGGGCCAGCGGGCGGGAGGCAACTCGGTGATGAGTCGTCCCAACTTGGTTTGGGCGACGGTCTGAACGTGGTCGAGGTTGACCGCGCACCGAGAGGGGACGCCATCTTCAACCTCGAGAATGACCTCGCTCGGAATTTCGCGGACCGTCCGGGTGATGGGGGCGATGGTGACTTCGCCGAGAAACTCGAGCGCAGGGCCTCGGGTGAGCACCAGAACCGGCCTTTTCTTGTCTGGCTTAGCGAACTGATACCACCGGATATCGCCCCGGTTCATTCATCGCCCCAGGCGTGCTCTTTCTCCCAGGCCGCGAACTCGTCTTTGCCCGGAGGCTTTTTGAGGTAGCCCTCGCGGTGGCGGCGATCAAGGTCGCGTGCAGCGAGTAACTGAAGCGCAGCTCGAAGGGCCTCGCGCGCGAACGCGGAACGGGTGGTCTTCAATCGCTTCACAGCGCGGTCGACGTCTGCGACCAGCGCTGCATCCAAGGTCATCTGCACGGTCTTCATCAGTCCACATCATCATCCACATGAAGACCCACACTCAACCCACTACTCGCAGTCGAAGATCACCTTGCCGACGTTCTTGCGTTCCTACACGTAACGATGCGCCGCCTGCCCATCGACCAGGGGAAACACCTTGTCCACGCGCGGCTTCACCTTTCCTTCGACCGCAGCGCGAGCAGCTTGGTGAGGTGGCTGCTCATCATCGCGACCTCGTCCCACAGGTGGCCCAGGTTCACCCGTGAGACGGTGCGGTTCTGGTCCATCAGCGATCATCGGGCTTCCATCGCGATACTCGCGCGATACAGGTCAACCGCATTCTGCATGTTCAACCAGAACTGCGGCGACGCGTCGAATCGCTGCGCCAAACGAAGCGCGACGTCTGCCGTGACCGCCCTCTTGCCATTTACGAGGAGGTTGATGGTCTGGAACGACACCCCGAGTTCACGCGCGAGCTTGTCCTGCGTAAGGCCCTTGGTCTCCTCGATAATCTTCCGGAGAATGACCCCGGGGTGCGTTGGTGCCCTGTTCCTGGTCTTCATGTGCTGCTCCTCAGTGGTAGTCGACAATCCCAACCCGGGTCGCCTGCCCGTTCTTGAATATGAAGATGATGCGGTACTGCATGGTGATGCTGATGCTCCAGAAATCCTTCAGCTCCAGCTTGAGCTTGTGCAGACGGTTGCTCTTCGGCAACCGCAGGTCGCTGACGGCCACTGCTGCATCAAGTTGGTCGAGGAGCTCTCTTGCCCGTGGCCACACGTTCTTCAAAAGAGTTTTCCGAGCAGCCTTAGTGTCCTCGCCTGCCCATATGTCTTCAGTTCCCTGGTTATCAAAGCCCGCGATCACAGTCCCACGCTATACGCTGTGGCAGTATAGCGCCAGGCGGTAGGGCTGCGGCGTTCCCGACGACGTCTCTAGGTGTCGATCGTGATTGCTCGGGCCTTCTTCAACATTGGTTGGCACGACCAGGTCTTCAAGCTTCCTCGACGTCGGACCACCTTCACGCTGCCCGTGCCTTCCAATTTCAGTTCGCTGGGCGCATTGTCTTTCGCGAGCATGAGTTCAGGCCGTGAGCTGAGAGCACTCGTCGAGCAGCTGCAGACCGAGCTGCAGCGGACGCAGACCGATGAGGCGAGCGGGAAGGACGAGGTCGCTCGCCTCAAGGCCGCGCTCGAACTCGAGCGCAAAGAGCGGGGACAGATCGCCGCCGAGCTGGAAGTCACTCGTAAAGCCGCGCTCGACGCTGACGCAGCGTTCAACCACGTCGTCAAGCGGCAGCGTCAGAACGAAGCAGCGGTCGTCACTGTGCCGCGCCCAACGACTGCGCTTTCGAACGATGGCATTCCACCCACTTCGCTCGAGCTATGGATTCGTTTCGGGCTCGGTTCCCTGGTCGGAGCCATCGTCGGCGTCGGGATGGCTGTGGAGGTTGAGTCGAGCGCCGTTTCGTGGATGCTGTTCTTCGGCAGCACGGCCGTCGCGGGACTCATGGCGCGCCACTATGGCGACCGCTTCTGGTTTGGGGGAAGGTAGCTCACACGAATCAAGCGGTCTTTGCACCGCGGTGAGTAAACCCCGCCAGCGCGACTGTCGCGAACCACCCACGCTAACGTCGATGGCCTGAAAACCCGGATCAGAATTCGTCGCCAAATCCGCGAACTGACTGATCCTCCGGCCGCCGTCCGATCTAACCCTTGCAGAATTACCTCAACTCGGATCTGCAGAGTGCGCAACGGTGTCACCCCCTTAAGGTACAAGCCCGCCACGCAATGACCATCGCCGTCGTGGCAGAGAAACCGTCGGTCGGTCGCGATTTGGCGGCGGTGCTCGGTGCGACCCGACGGGGTGACGGAACGCTGAGCGGCAATGGGTACGTCGTCACTTGGGCAATCGGGCACCTGGTAGGGCTGGCCGAGCCCGAGGGAATCAACCCCGAATGGAAGCGGTGGCGTCGCGAAGATCTTCCAATGCTCCCTGACCGCTGGCCGCTGACGGTGCTCGACTCGACCCGCCATCAGTTCGAGGTCGTGCGCCGG
>JANOHG010001169.1:0-3352 GCA_031406375.1 Archangiaceae bacterium
CTTCAACGGTCGCTCCGCCGGATTTGATTAGAATCTGCGACCAAACGTTGGCCACCAGCCACATCTCGCCATCACGGCTCCAGTTGAGGAGCATCATCAGCAGTGCCACCGGAAAGAGGATCACCGTCGCGAAGCCAGTGATGAAGATGCAGTAGATCGTATGGAGCTTACGGAGCATGGGGGTTAGCGCGGGGCGACTTCCTTAAGGAAGTCGGGGTCGTGTTTGAGAAAAGCAAAAGCTGGGTCGTCAATGACCGCCATTGACGTCCAACGGGCGGGTTCGGCAGTTGCCCGGGCTGCGCGAAGGTGGAGCAGAACGTCGGTCTTTCGCGACTGGGCTGCTGCGAGGCGAGCCAGGCCATAGGGGGGCATTGGAGAACGGGGCGAAACGCGATCGAGCGCGTCGAAGGCCGACTGGGCTTCATTGAAGCGTTTGGCTGCGATCAGCACCGAGCCCCAGGTGTACAGCACGTCAGGGTCGTGTGGGGACAACCCGAAGGCCGCCTCTGAGTCTTCGGTGGCCTTGACCCGATCTCCCTCTGCGTCGCGCCGCATCAGAGCCAGCGCACGGGCAGTGAACAGATCCGACCTCGCAGGTGCAACGCGCAACGCCGCGGTGAGACGGGCAATTGCCACGGCGGTTGCGCCTGCTTGGATCTCGCTTCTCGCCAGGCCAAGGGTGGCTTCGATTTGGTTGGGATCTCGCTCGAGTGCCTTGGTCCAGGCCGCGACTGCGTCAACGGGTTTGCCCGCCGCCCAGTACGCGTTGGCCAACAGTGCGTGCGCGCGGGCGTGTTGGGGCGCTTCGTCGCAGGCTTGTTGAAAGGCGACGACGGCTTCGGCAAAGCGCCCTTCGCGGGCGGCCCGGTTGCCGGTGGCGATCGCACTTGCGCCAGGGTCGGCGCATCCAACGCTTAAGACGAGCAGCACCGCGTGCTTGAAGTGGCGCAGCACTGACATCGAGCGGCTTGCATAGCACGCGGCGTGGTACATCAGCCTGAAGGTGGCGCAGAAGAAATTCATCGCAATCGCGGGCAACATCGGTGCCGGAAAGACCGAGTTAACCGCCTTCCTCTGTCGGAAGTACGGATTGACGGGATTCTACGAGCCCAACGAGCAGAACCCATACCTGGCCGACTTCTACAAAGACATGAAGACCTGGGCCTTTCGGTCACAGATCTTTTTCCTTACCCACAAGTTCCGGTTGCATCGGCAGCTCGAACAGGGCGAAGGCACCGCGCTGCAGGATCGCACGATTTACGAGGACGCTGAGATCTTCGCCAAGAACCTGCATCGACAGCGGTTCATCGACAAGCGCGACTGGCGCACCTATTGGGAACTGTACGAGACGGTTGCGGCGGCGCTGCGGCCTCCCGATTTGATGATCTACTTGAAGTGCCCGGTGCGTACGCTCAAAGTTCGGATTCGCAGCAGAGGCCGCGAGATGGAAAAAGGCATTCCGACCGCATATTTGAAGCGGTTGAACGATCTGTATGACGACTGGCTCAAAAGCTACAAGATGAGCCCAGTGCTGGTGTTGCCGACCGATACGCTTGATTACCTGACCAACCTTGTGGACCGCGTCGATCTTTTTCGACAGATCGAAAGGCATCTTTAGAACCCTCAATGAAAGAGGTCTACATTCTCGCGACGACACAGGCCGAGCCCGTTGCTGAAGCGGCGGTACGCGAAGCGTTCGAAACGGACGAGGTCGAACTTAAGTTTGGAGAAGACGGCTGTCTCTTCTCGGTTCGAGCCGACGAGACCCAGGTCGACGTGCGCTTCGACGTTCGGCAAGAGGGGTTGGGCTGGACGCCTGATCTGCTCACCGGCACCCAGCAAGCGCATGAGCTGCTCAAAAACGCCAAGGGGTTCTATCGGGTCGCGTTCGAGCCCGGAAAGCCGCAGGGGTCGGTGGCTGTCTTCGAGGCGCTGTGGTGCATTCGGTCACTGCTCGAAAACGTGGACGGGGTGGTGGTCGACGTCACGGCCTTCAAGATTCACACGGCAGAAGACGTAGAAGAGATTACCGAACTCGACTTCGACATCCGCGATCACATCACGCTCCATGCGGTCGAAGCGGGCACGACGACCCCAACCCCGATGTGGGTGCACTCACATGGAATGGGAAAGTTTGGATTGATCGATGTCGAGATCTTCTCTTTATCGGAAAAAGACCTGCAGCCCGCCGAGACCTTTTTTCATGAGTTGTGCACCGATCTGGCCTTCGGCCAGGGGCCGACGACGCGGATCCCGGTCGCGACCAGCGTGGGAATGGGGTTCCAGCTGTTGCCGTGCGACGAGGCGCGGCGGAACCTCTTCGGAGTGGGCGCAGAGACCTTCGACGGGCACGAATCGCACTTCCTCACCGTCGTCTCACCCGAGGGCCGTCATTCGCTGAGTGAAGTGCTCTCGCAATACCGCGATCGTTTCGAGGAAGAGACCGCCGAGGAAACAGAAGCGTTGCTCAAGAAGGCCAAGGCGATGTTGCCCCCCTTCAAAGCGCGCTTTGGTCGCAAGGGTTTGATGGATCCGTTGACCTTTGCAATTCGCGCTCCCTTCGAAGTGCACCCCGAAGCAGCCAAGAATTCGATCCCCAGCGCCCAGGGCGACGCCGAAGAAGAGCAGCTGTGGGTGGAGGTTCTGCGGTGGGAAGAAGCCACGCTGGTGGGGAAGTTGGTGGATGGAGGCGAGACAACCACTGAGTGGCGAAAGGGCGCCCATGTCGAGATTGAGGAATCCCAAATCAATGCCATCGCGTTGTCACGCGAAGGCCGCACGCTCGACGAGGATGAGATGAAGTCGCTCTTGCTCGCCGAGAGGCCGATGTAAAAGGGCACATGCCGGCACTGCTTCTATTGACCGGACCGTCTGCGGGACTTCGCCACGAAGTGCGGGGCGAAGTGGTGCTGGGACGAAGTCCGTCTTGCGAGATTCCTCTTGAAGACAGCAAGGTTTCGCGTCGCCACGCGAAGCTTGTGGTTGAGAACGGGCAGGCCAAGGTCACGGATCTGGGGTCGCGCAACGGCACGCTCGTCAACGGCGAGCGAATCGAAGGCGAGACGATCATACTTCCCGGTGATCACCTCCAGATTGGCGATAGCACGGTGCTCTACGAGCCTCCGACGCGCGCAGCGCTGACGGAGAAAGATCGCCCAGGCGACCTTGTTTCGACACCAATAGAAGAGTTGTTGCCCGCCGGCGGCCCGCTGGGAGGCGTTTACAACGCGGGCGCGGCACTGCTGTCAGCTGCGACCGAGGCGATGGTGCTGCGGCGCGCTGCCGAAGAGCTGGGCCGAAGCGTCGGTGCAGACAAGGCCGCCGCGCTGCTGGGCGGGATGGAAGGACTGCT
>JANOHG010001172.1:0-8659 GCA_031406375.1 Archangiaceae bacterium
GACATCAAGGCCGAGTACCAACGTGGCGCAAAGGCCGAATCGGAGGACGCCGAGGTCCACGCCCGTCACCTGCTGGTGCAACTGTCGACCAAACCGACCAACGAGCAGATTGAAGCCGGGCGAAAGAAGGCAGTCGCGCTCGCCGAAGAAGCGCGGAAGCCGGGAATGGATTTCGCGAAGCTCGCGAAGCAGAAGTCTGAAGGGCCCAGCAAAGATGACGGCGGTGACCTTGGCTTTTTCCGCCGCGGCGTGATGGTTCCCGAATTCGAGCGCGCGGCGTTCACGCTTCCGCTGGGCGGCGTCTCGGATCCGATTCGCACCAAGTTCGGCTGGCACGTCATCAAAGTCGAAGAGCGCCGCGCTCTGCAGGCCAAACCGTATGAAGAAGTGAAAGAGCAGCTGCGTGAGAAAATCCTCCGCAGCCAGCTCGAGCGGTACACCGACCAATACATTCACGAGCTGCGCACGCAGGCGGTGGTGGAAGAGAAGATTTGAAGCCGGTGGTGGCCATCTCGGCCGGCTGTCCATCAGGGGTTGGACCTGAGGTCACCCTCGCTGCGCTGAAGCATCCGAAGGTCCGCCGCGCGCTGACACCGCTCGTCTTCGCCGACGCGTCGCTGGGGCTTGCTGCGGAACAGCTCGTGGCGGTGACGCACCTCAAACCCAAGGATCGAAGGCCAGGCCACCCCACCCTCGCCGGTGGTCGCGCACAGCTGGCGTACATCGAGGCTGCGATTGCCGCGGTGAAGGCGGGGCGAGCGAAGGCGTTGTGTACTGCTCCGGTGTCGAAAGAGCAGATTACCCGGTCGGGCATTCGATTCATGGGCCACACCGAGCTGCTCGCAGAGCGCTTCGGTTGTGAAGTCTTGATGCTGCTCGATGGGCCGAGGCTGAGGGTCGCCCTCGCGACGAACCACCTTCCGTTGGCCGAAGTGCCGCGCGCGCTGACTACCGCGAACCTGGTGCGGCAGCTGGTGCTGCTTTCAAAGTCGCTGGGAAGCAGTCCACGCCTCGCGGTGTGCGGCCTGAATCCCCACGCGGGCGAAGGCGGAAAGCTCGGCCGCGAAGAGCTCGACATCATCGCACCTGCGATTGCCCGCGCACGCCGCAAGGGAATCGACTGCCACGGCCCCTTCGCCGCCGACGGCCTGTTCTCGCGCGTCGGGCCACGGTTCGGGTTCGACGCAGTGCTCGCGATGTTTCACGACCAGGGCCTGGTCGCGGCGAAGGCGCTCGATTTCGAGCGCACCGTCAACGTGACGCTTGGGCTGCCGGTGGTGCGTACGTCTCCTGACCATGGCACCGCGTACGACATCGCGGGAAAAGGGAAGGCGGACCCAGCCCCGATGATTGCCGCCCTGCTTCGGGCGGTTGGGGTGCTTCAGCTTCCCTTGGCCACGCGCTGCTGAATCTCTTCTCTTAGCGAATCGTTGTCCCAACCAGCGTCGAGCCGTTGCTTCCCACTGCCACCAAGCTCGTCCTTCATTGCCTTCTCGGCCTGCTCGAGCACCTTCTTTGCCTCGGCAAAAAACGCGCTCTGCTCTTTGCCTACGTGCTCGAGCATCAACTCGATGTTGCGCTCGTCGTGTTCCTTCCAACGCTGCGCAAGGCGGTGGGCAGAGTGGGCCCGGCTGCCCAGACCGCGTAAGGCGGCCTGGCCCATTTCCAGCGAGCCAGCCATCGTCTCGCGGTGAATCTGGGTGATGCCGAGCTTCCGCAGCCGGTAGTAGTGGGTGCGATTGCGGGCACGCGCGAGGATGGGCAGACTCGGGAAGTTGCGCTTGACCAGCTCGGCGACCTCAATCGATTTCTCGACGTCGTCAATTGCCAGCACGAAAAGCTTCGCCTTTGCGCAACCGGCGGCAAGCAGCAGATCCAGTCGCGACGCGTCGCCGTAATAAACCCATTGGCCAAGCCGCCGCAGGATGTCGACCATCGCGGGGTCCAGGTCGAGCACCGTGACTTCATGGCCACTGGTGCGCAACAGCCGACCGACAACTTGCCCGACGCGCCCAAAGCCCGCCATCACCACGGCGGCGTCGTCGTGGGCCACTGCATCGTGTGGTCGAGAAGCTTCCTTCGCCGCCACACGGGGCAGCACTACCCGCTCGAGGAAGATGAAAATCGCCGGAGTCGCGAGCATCGACAGCGCAACCACCGCGATCAGCGGCTTGCCGTACTCTTCTGAGAAGACACCATTCTGCAGCGCGAACGAAATCAGCACGAACGCGAACTCTCCAACCTGTGGAAGGCTGAGCGCCACCAGCCAACGCGCAGATCGATCGAGCGCGAACCCCCGCGCCAGCGCATAGAGGACGGCTGACTTGAGCGCGATGATTCCGACCAGCACGCCGAGAATCAGCAACGGCTTATTCGCGAGCAGGCTGAAATCAATCTCTGCGCCTACCGAAATGAAGAAGAGCCCCAGCAACAGGCCCTTGAACGGCTCGATGTCGCTTTCGAGCTCGTGGCGATATTCGCTGTCGGCGAGTACCACCCCCGCGAGGAAAGTACCCAGCGCAGGTGAGAGGCCCACAACCCCCATCAACCATGCGATGCCGACGACCAGCAGCAGGGCGAAGGCGGTGAAGGTCTCGCGCAGCTTGGTCTCGGCGAGCAGTCGAAACAGAGGGCGAACGACGGTGCGGCCGGCGAGGATGATCAGCCCTACCGCTGCGATGATGAAGAGCGCCTGCATCCAACCGGGTCGCGTCGGTTCACCCGAAACGACCGTGGGAGTCGAAGAGACGATCGCAAGCAGGGGGAAGATTGCCAGAATCGGAATCACCGCCAGGTCCTGGAACAGCAACACCGAGAACGCCGACTGGCCGCCTGCGGTCTTCAACAGACCTTTCTCGCCCAGGCTCTGAAGGACAATCGCCGTCGAGGACATCGCGAGAATCATTCCGATTGCGAGCGCGATCTTCCACGGCACTTCTGCGGCGACCGCGACCGCCGCGACCGCCCCGGTGGTGACCACCACCTGCAGCCCGCCCAACCCGAAGATTGGCTTTTTCAGCTGCCACAACAGCTCGGGACGCAGCTCGAGGCCGACGAGGAAGAGCATCATCACCACGCCGAACTCGGCGAAGTGCATCACATGCGCGCCGTGTCCGACCAAGCCCAACAGGTTCGGGCCAATCAGTACGCCGGCGATCAGGTAACCCAACACGCTTCCGAGCCCCAGCCGCTTGGCGATGGGGACGCAGACCACGGCGGCTGCGAGGTAAATCAGTGCTTGAAAGAGAACGCTGTCGCTCATAGCTCGGACGCCACCTTCAGAGCCGGTCGTACGAAGGTGTCAACCGGCATCCCAAGACTGTCGGCCTTCGAAGCGAGCTCCAGGTCGAGGCGATCTTCGGACAACGCGGTGAGTAACGTTTGGTAGGCGTCGAGGTGCGGCGCCAGCTGATCCGCCGTCGCGAGCTGAAGCGCCGAGTGCACCGCAAAAGGAGCGAGGTATTTCATCTTGCAGAGGTTGGCCGTCTGTTCCCACGGCGCGAGGAATTGTCGAAGCGAGAAGTTGTTGCCACCCCCCTTCATGTAGGCGTGCTCGGACCCTCCCGTCGTCATCGCGTTGAAGGTGATTTTGCCAGCCAGGCGGTCGCCGCCCTCGCCGTACGCCCAGCCATGTTCGAGGACGATGTCTTGCCATTCCTTGAGAATTGCTGGGGTCGAGTACCAATAGAACGGGTGCTGAAAAACGACTGCATCGTGCGCGAGCAACAGCTGCTGCTCGCGCTTGGCGCTGATGTTGAACGCCGGGTAGGCCTCATAGAGGTCGTGCACCGTCACCCCCGAAATAGAACGGGCCACCTCGATGAGGTGCCGATTCACGCGAGACCTCTCGAGAGCGGGGTGGGCGAACAACACGAGAACGCGACGCAGAGCCAAGCGCGGGCTTTTTAGCGGGCCGACAAGACTTCCGCCCGCAGAAAGCGGCGCTTCTAGCTTTCTGGGGCTTATCTGAAACAAAATGATGATTCGTGCCACTTGGGGTTGCAGCGCCGGGCCGGGCGGTGCATTTTCTTGCTACTCAACCCCTCAAGGAGTCTGAAAATGAAGCTCAAAGCACTTGCTCTCGCAGTTGTGTTTGCCGCTCCGGCTGCTGTGTTCGCCTGTGAGGGCGAAGGTCACACCGCGGAATTGAAGACGTTGACTGTTCCCGAGTTGGCCAAGCTGACCTCGGCCAAGCAGGCGACCATCTTCGACGCCAATAACAACGCATTCCGTTCGAAGAACGGTGTCATCCCCGGTGCGATTTTGCTTACCTCGTCATCCGAGTTCGCGCTGTCTGAGTTGCCGGCCCAGAAGGACGCGAAGGTTGTTTTCTACTGCGCGAATGACAAGTGCGGTGCATCGCACGGCGCCGCCAAGAAGGCGCTGGGCGCGGGTTACACCGATGTTGCGGTTCTGCCGGACGGACTGGCGGGCTGGAAGAAGGCCGGGCAGAAGACGGCGTCGTTCAAGCCGAACACCTGAGCTGTCGATTTAGGAGTACCGCGATGGGGGACGAGCCGAAGGGTTCGTTCCCTTTTGCATTTTTTGGGGAATCGACTTCCATCAAACCTTCGCGGCAGTCCTGATGCTTGCGGCGCGATGCAAGTGAATCCGTACTCGCGCGACAAGCTCTTCCCTGTCGCACGGCTTTCGGATGAAGTCGTCGCCACCCACGGTCAGGCCTTTGACGCGCTCCTCGAGAGAGCACGCGGCAGACACGAAGAGAATCGGGACGTAGAGGCTTGGGTTCTTCTCGCGAATCAACCGGCACACCTCGAAGCCGTCGAGGTCGGGCATCACCACGTCGAGGATCACCAGGTCGGGCTTTTCGGTGTCGAACACGCTGATCGCCTGCAGCGGCGATGGGCAGCCGATGACGCGACAACCCATCTCGGCGAGCGCGGATTTGACGAAGTAGATGCCTACCGCGCTGTCGTCGACCACCATCACAGTCGACTGCGACTTTTCGGGCAGCTGATGCCCTTTGCTCGCGACGGTCGCCACTTCGTCGAACGCAGGCGGTTCAACCGGAAGCGGGCGAATGCGACTGCGCAGTTTGCTGCTAGACTCTGGCCCCGGGTCATCGCGCAGCGCCCCGGCCGCCTGACGAAGGCGCTCGGCCTCGTCAACCGGCACCGACAAGGTCAGCAGCGCCTGTGTGCGGGCAAGCTTGGCTGCGAAGAGAAGGCGCATGAAAGCACCCGCCTGCTCTTCATCGAACATCAAAGGTCCCACCGCATGCTCGATCGCGCGCGCCATCTCTTTGCCGGTCTGAAACCGACTTGGGGGGGCGCGCTCAAGCGCATGCACCAACACCGCATCAAGCGCGGCAGGTACGTCAGGGTTGGCAGCCGAAGCAGGCGCTACGGTGTCGGTGAGAATTCTGCGAGCCACCTCTCGCTCGTCTTCTCCGGAAAAGGTGCGTCGCCCGGTAAGCAGTTCCTGAAGAATGGTTCCAGCGGCGAACAGGTCACTTCGACCATCGAGATCTTCGCCCAGAATCTGCTCGGGAGACATGTAAGGCGTGGTGCCCTTTACTGTTCCCGCACGGGTGTGGCCAAGCCTACCAAGTGCTTTCGCGATGCCGAAGTCGATCACCTTGACGTCACCTTCGTAGGTGACCATCACGTTCTTCGGCGACACATCGCGGTGGACGATGGCGGCCAGGGCGCCCGACCCGTCTTTGAAGTGGTGTGCGTAGTGGAGCGCATTGCAGGTGTCGCGAATGACCATCGCGGCAAACCCAATTGGAATCCGGGTGTTCAACACCACTGCCGCGCGAAGCAGCTGGCGCAGGTCCTGACCTGGGATGAACTCCATCGTCAGGTAGTAGTCGCCGTCGTCCTCGCCCAGCTCAAACACCTGCGCGATTGACGCGTGAGACATCGCCGCGGTCACCCGAGCCTCTTCAAGGAACATCGAGAGGAACTGCTCGTCGTCGGCGATGTCGGGAAGAATTCTCTTCAGGGTGACAAACTTGCGAAAACCACCCGGCCCTGCCGTGTAGGCAAGGAAGATTTCCGCCATCCCACCGACCGAGAGCCGGGTGAGGATTTCGTATTTGCCGATGCGTCGGCCGCGATCAAAGTCATCAAGCCCCACCCAACGAGTCTAGCGGCATTCAGGCAACATTCGCATTTTGCTGTCGCTTCCATCGATTTTCGAGGCCGTCTCAACTGCTGGTAGGGCGCACGCGGGCTGATGTCGGGGGACGTGACAGGCGTGGAGAAGATCGGGCACCTGGGGTGAGAGAGCTCGAGCGCGACCGGCACAAGGACCCTTCTGAAAGAAGCAGGCGGTTCAGCTTGAATTCGAAAGCAAGCGTCGGAGTGTCGTGTGGCAGATGGCGGATAGTCTCATCAAATGAAGACCCGAGCGCTTGCAGCGGCAGTGAAGAACGACGCACGGTGGTTGTTGGTGCGGGCCCGAGACCCAGCTGCAGATGACAGATTTTTCTACGCGGTGAGAACGACAAAAGTGTACTGCCGCCCGTCGTGTGCAGCGCGGTTGCCACGGCCAGAAAACATCTCTTTTCACGTCACTGCGGCAGCCGCCGAGAAGTCAGGCTTTCGCCCGTGTAAACGCTGCAAACCCAACCAGCCGCGGCTGGCAGACCGTCACACCGCGACGGTCGAACGCCTGTGCCGTTTGATCGAAGCCAGCGAAGAAGTCCTCACGCTCGCACAGTTGGCGCGCAATGCCGGACTGAGCGCCTTCTACACCCACCGGCTCTTCAAGAGTGTTACCGGGCTCACCCCCAAAGAGTTCGCCTCTGCTCATCGCGCGAAGCGTGTTCGCCGCGAGTTGAGCGCTGTGGGTTCGATTACCCAGGCCATCTACAACGCGGGCTACAACTCATCGGGGCGCTTTTATGAGACGTCGAACGCGCTGCTTGGGATGACGCCCAGCCGCTACCGGGCCGGAGGAAAGGCGGCACGGATCTTCTTTGCGATCGGCGAATGCACGCTGGGTTCCATTCTCGTTGCCGCGACAGATCGCGGCGTGTGCGCGATTTTGCTCGGCGATGATCCCGAAGAACTGGCGCGCGATCTCGAACGGCGTTTCCCGAAAAGTGAGCTGGTCGGTGCTGAGCGTTCCTTCGAGAACCACGTGGCACAGGTGATTGGGCTCATCGAGAACCCGCGACTCGGGTTGGCGCTGCCGCTCGACATCCGCGGCACCGCCTTCCAACAGCGCGTGTGGAAAGCGCTGTCTAAGATTCCAGCCGGCAAGAGCCGCACCTACTCAGAGGTCGCCAAGGCGATCGGCGCTCCGCGTGCAGTCAGGGCGGTGGCGCACGCCTGCGCTGCGAATGCACTCGCAGTGGCAATTCCTTGTCACCGTGTCGTTCGGCTCGATGGAAACCTCGCGGGTTACCGGTGGGGAATCGAGCGCAAGCGCGCGCTGCTCACCCGCGAAAGCGTGACGACTGCCGAAACCAACGGTCAGGACCCTGCTGGCTTTGGCCTCATGCCAAGACCGCGCCTGGAAATTGGTTTGACGCACAAATCTTTGAGCTAACGACTCACGCGCGATTCAGTAAAAGGCCGGCCCGATGCCGGATGCTCGAGGAGGAATCGATGACGTTGATCGCGCGCTCATCGAGTGGGTCGCCAACGTCGTCGAGCAGGTCGAAGTCACGCTCGAGCCGAAGAGCGCTCGAACCGGACAAGGCGTGTGCCTGCAGTTGGTCGCGCTGGCCAGTGCTCCGCCTCCGAGGGGTCAGAAGCGCAGTCCGCACCAGGTGCTGCTGCGCTACCAGCTGACGACTTGGGCAGAACGGCCAGAGCATGCGCACAAGTTGCTTTCCGACCTGCTCTTCGCGGCGCTCGAGAGGTCGGACCTCGAGGTGGACCTTGCGCCCATGCCTCATCCGACCAACGGGTTGCCAGTTCCAGGATTCATTCTGCAGGTGCCCCTCCATCGCGAGCGCCCTGAGGCCCGCGCGACGTTGGTCCGCGGCCCTCTGAAAGTGGTGACTTCACCCGCGCGTCCGATGTTCGGCGTGGTGCTGGGTCCCCAGGATTTTCCGATGGTAGGTGCGTTGGTCGAACTGCCCTCGCTTGACCTTTCTTCTCGCACGGATCATTTGGGACGCTTTTCGTTCGCGGCAGTTCCGTCGGGAACGCCGCCGCTGACGCTTCGTGTGCGTGCGAAGGGCGCGGTGCAGGTGTTTACCGCGCCAGTGGTGGATGAAGCAGTGACGATTCGGTTCGAGCTCAAGGAGGTGTGAGTTGCCCAGTTACATGACGCCGGGTGTGTACATGGAGGAGGTCTCGACTGGACCGAGACCCATCGAGGCAGTGGGAACCAGCACCGCGGGGTTTCTCGGGGTTGCGCCTATGCGCAACGCCAGGCTGCATGAAGCCGTCGCGATCAACAACTGGATGCAGTTCACCCGCGTCTTCGCGTCTGAGGACGACGCCAAGAGCACTCCGCTCGCGCAGGCCGTTTATGGGTTCTTCGAGAACGGCGGTCGCCGTTGTTTCGTGGTGAACGTCGGAGAAGGAGGCAACATCGCGCCTGTGGTCGCGCGTGGAAAGCGACAAGGAATCGCGGTGCTCGAAGAGGTCGACGAGGTAGCGATTGTCGCCGCTCCTGGGTACGTAGACGCGGGTTCGTACGACGCGCTGCTGACCCACTGCGAGAAGATGCAGGA
>JANOHG010000628.1:0-4091 GCA_031406375.1 Archangiaceae bacterium
AGTTCACCGACGGCGTCGCAGCCTCGAAGAAGGACCACTCGAACATCGTCAACCTCAACGAAGTGCGCGCGATCGAGTTCCCCGAGCTCACCCTCGTCTCGCTGCCCGGCTACCACGCGCCCGACTACATCCAGTGCGCGACAGGGTGTCGGTACTTCAAGAGCACCCTCGACGACGTCGTTCGTGTCGCAAAGGACTCGAAGGTTCCGGTGCTGATCGTTTCTCACGGCCCTCCTCATGGAGCCAGCAACCAGGCCCTCGACTACACCTCGGCAGGAGTGAACGTAGGCGATGAGAACATCAACAAAGCGATCGGTGAAGGCGCGATTGCCTTCGGTGTCTTCTCGAACATCAAGGAAGCCGGCGGACGCGCAGCGACGGATCCGGCGGGTGCTTCGCTGGTGAAAGAAGGGGTGCCCTCGAAGTCGCTGTTCTATGCGGCGGGTCCCGCCGACACCTTCGGATGGGAACTGAACGACGGCACCAAGAGTGTCGGGATGGCGGGCGTGCTGTCTTTGAAAGAAGGCCTTGCGACCTTCAAGAATTTCCGGATGAAGGCGCTGACTGCCGCCGAGAAGGCCGAAGCGAAGAAGCTCGAACCGCAGGCGACCACTGAGAAGTCCGAGCTTGCACCCCCGCCCGGAAAAGTCGCGCCGGCCGAGCCCACGAAGTAGGCGTTTTTGACCGGGCGCCTACCCCCCGGTTACCGTCGATGCACTCGTGACCGCAAGTCAGCCCGCCCGCCGCAGACGCCTTGGTGAGCTGCTCATCGAGGCAGGAATGCTCGATGAGTCCCGCCTGAAGTCGGCCCTCGGGGAACAGAAGAAATGGGGGGGTAAGCTTGGGCGTACCCTCGTCGAGATGGGCTTCGTTGACGAAGACTCGATGATGCGCACGCTGTCGCGGCAGCTCAACCTGCAGGCGCTTGATCTCGACGCGGTGTCGTTGCCTTCGAGCATCGTCCAGCTGCTCAGGGTCGACTTGTGCGAGCGGTATGGTGTCTTTCCCGTTGGAGGCGATGCGAAGAGTCGCACCTTGCAACTGGCGACCTCGGATCCCACCAACAGCGAGGCGATGCAGGAACTGGCCGTCGCCACCAACTCGAAAATCATCAACGTCGTATCCACCGGGTCGGCGATCGATCGCGCGATTCGCCGGTACTACTACGGCGATGGCGGAGCGCCGCGGCCGGCTCCTTCTCGGCCGGCAGCCACCCCGATGGTGTCGCAGCCGCCGCCTCCTCCACCGTCGGCGAGCGGCGATCTCGATGAGCTCCTCGGCAACGCGCCTCCCCGCCAGATGCGGTCTGTCGCGGCGCTGCTGCCGACGCCCGTACCTCCGCTGCCGCCAGAACCGATCCTCGGCGAAGCGGCGATGAAGAAAGAGATCGCGCTGCTTAAAGAGCAGCTCGACAGCCTCGAGAAGGTGACCGCGAGCCAGGTGCGGGGGCTGCGCGGGCTCGTCGAGTTGTTGGTCGAATCGGGGCTCGTCTCGCGCGACGAATACCTGGTCAAGGTGCACAAGCCCGACTGAAGCGACGGTTTCGGAGCTCTCGCTGAACGCTTCGCGTTGCCCCTTCTGGCTCGCACGCTCGCACCAGGGCGGCTCGTCACGGCGACGAGTCCGTTCGGGCGGATCAAACCATCGGCGCTGCATCACCGCGGGCAGGCTGATGGGAAGCGATTGCGGCGTTCTGTTTCGTTCGCGAATCGGTGAGCTCAGAAACGAGGACCAACACCTGTGGGTGGCTCATGATGATCAGGTCGAAGTCTTCCCGTGGCAGCCGCAACAACGACGTGTGCTTGCTCGCGGCGACCGACGCGGTCGCGTTGGCTTTCGTCAACAGCGACATCTCGCCGAACACGTCGCCTTCCTTCAGGCTTGCGACCTGAGTCGGGCCGACGCGCACCTCGACCTCCCCTGAAAGAATTACGTACATCCCGTCGCTGCGGTGGCCTTCCATGATCAAGACTCCGCCCTTCTGGACGTCGCGCGAGCGGAAGCGTTGCACCAGATCTCGGCGGTCGTTGCGGCTGAAAGGCTGAAAGAGCGGCGAGCTGTTCATCAGGTTCGACAACAGCCGCTGACGACAGAACTTCTTCAGCGCGGTCGCCACCTGCGGGTAGCGGTGGGAAAGCTCGGTGAGGATCGGCGCTGAAATCTCGAGCAACTGCGTGTCCTCGGTCGCAGCCTCGACGGAAGCCGTGCGCGCAGCACCTGACAGCAGTGCCATTTCGCCAAAAAAAGCGCCTTCTTCGAGAGTGGCGATCTCGCGACGCTGCTCTGCGTCCATTCGGAACACCCGAACACTTCCCGAGCAGATGACGTAAAAACTGTCACCCAACGAGCCTTGCTGAATCACGATCTCGCCTGGCTCGACCCGTTTCAGCGGGCAGCGCTCGAACAACGCGATGAACGCATCGGGCGGCAGGTCGGAAAAGAGCGGAATCTTGGGCAGTTCGCCGGGGGCGAGCCTTTCATCGTCCGGCATCTCCATCGCTTCTTCACTTCCGTCGTCTGCGCTCTCGCCCCGCTGTTGGACACCGACCGCAGCGGCAGCTTCGACGGCATGGAGCAGCGAGTCGCCCTCAAGTTCGAGCTCGGTGAAGGTTCGCCGCGGCGCGACCGGCACCGGCACAGGCACCATCGGGGCAACCGGCGATGCAATGGTGGGCTGCGGAGCCCTGAAGTCTTCCGCGTCGAAGCTCGCGAAGATTTGCAGCCCCCGCTCGAGATCGGTGAGGTTCTCGGCCCGAGGTTCAAGGACCGTGGTTGCGGAAATGGCTGCTTCAGGCGCGACGCCTTCTAGGTCAGCAAAGTTTCCCGGCAGCCAGATGCGCGGCGATTCACCTGGGGCGATCGGAAGATCCGCAGTCACAGGTGCAGCGGCCTGAGGCTGGGCAACAGGCGGGGTCTCAGCCGGCCGCTTGGGCTTCAGTCCGGGCGGGGCGCTGAACGACCCAGACTTCTCGCCCGCGGCTTCATGTCGCGATGGTCGTGGACCTTCTTGCCTGGCAACCGGCATGGGTGGCTCGGCGAGCATCTCAAGCACGCCCGTCACCGGTTCGTCGAGAACCTCGAGGGTCGGCCTGGGCGGCGGCTTGTGGATGAGGGGTGCCGGCTCGACCACCTTGAGCTCGTCTGAACCCTCAACCTCAACGACATCGATCTCTTCGGGCGGCTCCTCAAGGGCCAACTGGGGGCCCTTCTTCGCAACCGGTCGCGCCGGTGCCTCGACTTCCAGCTCGAAGCTCTCTGAGGGCGCCTCGACCTTCAGCTCGAAGCTCTCTGCCGTCGGGCCGGGAATCTCGACGCCTTCGATCGGCACTTCGATTTCGAGTTCGACCCGGCCAGATGACGGCGCGACCAGTGGCAGGCGCTGCGCACCCGTCATTGAAACGTCGAGCTCGAGCGAAGTTTCGTGAAGTTGAGCGGGTCCGTCGCGGCCGGCTTCCTCTTCCACGAGCTCGATCGCGTCCTCGCGGCGCAGCGGGCTCGGCCCCCGCGTCGCCATCGGCACCGACACCGAGCCCGAGGCAGACCCCGTCTCGAGCCCTGGCACCTCGTACTCGGGCAGATCGATCGCGTCCTTGCGATTCATCGGGCTGGGAGGCACTTGCGGTTTCGGCAGTGGCTTGGCTTGCGAAACGGGCTTCGCGTCGAGTTCGATCGCGCCTTTCCGATGCGCGAACCCCACGGCGGAGGTCTGCATGTCGATCTTGGTCTCGACCCTTAACGAGCCCGGCCGGCTGGGCCCCCCGCTCGCGGCAGGAACGTTCGTCTTTCGTGCGTAAAGATCAGCGAGCATTTTCTGCACGCCGTGGTGCGAAGGATCCAGCTCGAGGATCAGCTTGCTGGCTGCGATCGCGCGAGGAAGAAACCCGTCTTTGGCGAACCCTTCGGCGGCCCAGGTGTACGACTCGATCGCTTTTTCCTTCTTGCCGCCCTTCGACCACGCGTCGCCCATGCGCAGCCGGGCCTGAAGATCCTTTGGATCTGCCTTGCAGTACTCGGCGTAAGCCTCTGCCGCCTTGACGAACTTCCCCTTTTGAAAGGCCTCGGTGGCCCTTTCCTTGAGCTTCCGCGGGTCG
>JANOHG010001230.1:0-3276 GCA_031406375.1 Archangiaceae bacterium
GGTGCGCGGTGTCGAGAAGGTGCTCTCCATGCTGCAGCCAGGCGAGTTCTTTGGCGAGATGGCGATTATCTCGAACAAGCCGCGCAACGCTTCGGCGGTGGTCGAGGAAGACGCCAAGCTGTTGGTGATCGACCCGAGGACATTCGAAGGCATGATTCGGGGCAACTCGGAAATTGCAGTTCGGATGATCAAGAAGCTCGCCGAAAGGCTCTCGGATGCCGACGCTCAGATTGAAAATCTGCTGTTGTCGGATCCGTCGAGTCGGGTGATCCACCACATTCTCAACGTCTGTCAGACGCGAGGTCGACCCGGTGAAGAAGGAATCGAGATCGACTTCCCGATCAAGGATCTTCCCCGCGAGCTCGCCGTCGGTGAGCCCGCGATTCGTTACATGCTGCATCGCCTCGAGCGGTCGGGGCTGATCGCCTCATCGGGCGATCGCCTGATCGTGCGCGACACCGCGCGCCTGTTCGACTTCCTTCGGTACCTCGAGATGAAGTGGAAGTTCGGAGACCTCTGACGTGAAGCTCCAGGTTCTTGGTTGCCACGGTGGAGAGCTGCCCAAGTGTCGGAGCACCTGCTTCCTTGTCGACGGCGTGTTGGCGCTTGATGCGGGTGCGCTGACGAGCACGCTCGATCTCGATGACCTTTGTCGGGTCGACGACATTCTGCTTACCCACAGCCACTTCGATCACGTGAAGGATCTGCCGCTGATGGCGGACCTGATTGTCGGCCGCCGAGACAAGCCGGTGCGAATTTTTTCGTCGCGCGAGTGCACCGCGACGCTGAAGGCCAACATGTTCAACAACGTGTTGTGGCCCGACTTCACCGCCATTCCCACCCGCAAGAACCCGGTGCTGCAGCTCAAGCCGTTCAAGGCGGGCACGACGGTGAAGATCGGCAAGTACACCATCAAGACGATTCCCGTTAGTCACCCGGTTGAGTCCTGTGGGTTCGTGATCACCGACGGGCAGACGACGATGGCGATGAGTGGCGACACCGGCCCGACCCAAGCGCTCTGGAAGACGCTCAACAAGACCCAGGGACTCAAGGTGTTGCTGCTCGAGTCCAGCTTTCCCAACAAGTTGCAGCAACTCGCCGACATCTCGGGCCACCTGACGCCGCAGACGCTCGAAACCGAGCTGACGAAGTTCGATCGCAATGGGTGCGAGGTGTTGCTGTACCACCTGAAACCGGCGTTCGTGAGTCAGCTCAAGCACGAGGTGAAGCACCTGCCCGTGCGCGTGCTTGAGCTTGGTGACACCTTCGATTTCTAAGGCTAGAGCCTTTCGGCATGGCTTCGATCGTGGTCGGAATCGCAGGTGGCACCGCTTCAGGCAAAACCACCGTCGCTCGAAAGATTCACGAAGCGCTTTCCACTTCGCGCGTCGCCTTCATCGATCAGGATTCGTACTACCGCGACCTGAAGGATCTGAGTCTCGACGAGCGACGCGAGGTCAACTTCGATCACCCCGATGCGTTCGACACCGATCTGCTCGTCGCGCACGTCAAAGAGCTCAACGCGGGTAGGGCGATCGAGAAGCCGGTTTATAACTTCGTCACCTCGACGCGCGAAGAACGCACCGTCACCGTGAGCCCCTCGGAAGTCATTCTCATCGAGGGGATCATGGTGCTGCACATGGCAGCGATTCGCGACCAGCTCGCCCTGAAGATCTTCGTCGAGACCGAAGACGACGTGCGGATCATTCGGCGGCTCACCCGCGACATCAAAGAGCGCGGTCGCGATTTCGACCATGTGGTGCATCAGTACTTCAAGCACGTTCGCCCGATGCACATGGGCTTCGTTGATCCGAGCAAGCGGTACGCGGACATCATCGTCCCGCACGGCGGCAACAATGACACCGCGATCGACATGCTCGTCGGCGCACTGCGCGCGAAAATGCAGCGAGCTGCGACGAGCCTGGGCTGAATCTGGCTTAAGGCGAAGATGCCCTTCGAGTTGTCGGCGACTTCGCGTGCGCCGGGTCAAGGTTCAAGACATTTCCGACCCGACCAGAGTCTTAGAAGTGTCTGCGACTGACGGCGTGCGGCGGCGAATGCGCCGCGCGCTTCAGCGATCGACTCAGGGAGGCAACGCTCGCACCGCCGCGGCGACATCGCTGCGCCACGAGGATGAGAGCGAGCCGTTGAGCTTCAACGTCGTCACCCTTCGGCCTTGGGCATCGAACACGAATGTATCGTGTTTGATCGCTGCCGGATCGAGCTCGAGCCAAGCGGCGCGATTCGCCGTCGGGTCGCGGTAGATTGGCATTGTTACCCTCGACACAAAGTCATTGGCGTTCGAGTCAGACACCACCACAAACTGCACGGTACGGCCTTCGTTCTTCAACTCGGTCCACAGCGGCTCGGCGATCCCAGCCTGGGATCGACAGTTCCCTCAAAAGCCTTCCAGTAAGATGGCGACCACCGGCCTGCCGACGAAAGCAGAAAGGCCGTAGCTCTGGTTGAACCGGGGGCTCTTCGGCTGAATGTCTGTCAGTTGCCAAGTCGGGACCATCGCCTGCATGCCTCCACCGCCGCCGGCAGCGATGCCACCTGCGCCTCCACCGCCGCCTGCGCCACCGCCGGCGCCGGTCGATGAAGCGCCGCAAGCAACCAGCAGCAGCGCCATCGCGCATCCAACCATCGTTGAGTGAATCCAACCCAATCTCGTTCTTGTCATTGTCATCGCAGGACCTCCTCCAATACGGTTTCAAAGTTGAACACGGTTTCGCCCACCAACCTCGCAGCCAGGGTGCCGTCGCGGCGGTAGATCTCGACGACCGGGAGCCCAGCAACCCCTGGCAGTCGGCGGTCCAATTCGGTGGGGTCCCAGTCGCTCGCGTCGATCTCCTTCACAATAAGGGCCGGGTATCGCCGCCGCGCTGCCTCAATCAACGGCTTCAACTTGAGGCACGGTTCGCACCAGGTGGCCCAGTAGTCGACCAGCGTCACCTGACCGAGCTCAGCCGTCGCACTTGTGTCTGGGGGGCCGATCACTTCGAGCGTGCCACCGATTCCGAGGAACACGCCTGGCCCGGGCACGAACTGAAGACCCGATGCCCATTGGGTGAGCGGCACACGCAGGGCGATGAACAGCGCGAGCCCGGTGACAATTCGAACCTGGGCAGACGGGGTGACGGTGAGCCAGGTTCCTCCGGTGTTGACCGACGGGGCGAGCCGCGAAGTAAAGAGGTCGATCTCGGATGATTGGGCTCGCCACTGGGTCTCGAAACCGATTGAGAAGGAAAGGCGGTCGAGCAGAGGGCCATAGGT
>JANOHG010001268.1:0-1704 GCA_031406375.1 Archangiaceae bacterium
GACGTTGATCGCCCACAAGCACCTGCGAGGGCCTCGCATCCTCTACCGAGATGACGGCACCTCGACGTCGAAGCAGACCCTGACCACCTGGCTGGTGGCCGCCCAGCGCCGCTCTGGGCTGAAGGCAACGGGCAACAAGCACATGCTTCGTCACACTTTTTGCTCCCACCTGGCGATGCGTGGGGCCACGACCCTGGCCATCAAGGAGCTGGCCGGGCACAGAAGCATCCGCACCACGATGCGGTACATGCACCTCAGCCCGGACCACAAAGAGGAAGCCATCGGCCTCCTCGACCTCGCCAGGGACGGAAGTCTTGGAGACATACTGGAGACGGGCCAACCGGCCACCGGCAGACAAGCGGTGGGCGCAGATGCTCCGACCCCTGAAAACTCAAAAAGCCCCGGGAGTTACCCCGGAGCTTCCTGACCTGTGGACGAGACAGGATTTTTGACCCCGCCGGGATTCGAACCCTGGATGGATACGTGCCGTCTGGTCCCGCAGCGTGCCACCTCGTACCGGCAGGCCTGGTCGGTCGAGGAGAACGGCCGACGAGCCGTGGAGTCTGGTTCCGCCCCGACCCATCTCGAGCCACGCCGTCATGGCAACGGGACGGCACACAACGCGCCGCCACTGAGAAGTACGGCCCCGGACAACGCTGTTACCGCACGGGTACGGAACAAGCCCAAGGGGCAGGGCGATCGCATCTAAACGAGGGGTGTCCTGAGTAGTTGCGATCACTTGGCGGGGCAGGTGGCCCAGCTGATTGCGAAGGGTCAGTTGGTGTGATCGACAGGGGGGATGAAGAAGCCCGCCCGGGTCACCGCGTCGCTGCTCGAGAAGTTCGCGAGCCTGAAGGACCCGCGAATCGAGCGCACGAAGAAGCATTCGATGACGGACATCCTGGTCATCAGCATCTGCGGCTTCATCTGCGGCATCGACAACTGGGTGGAACTCGAGGAGTTCGGAAACATCAAGAAGTCCTGGTTCAGGACCTTCCTCGAGTTACCCAACGGCATCCCCTCGCACGACACGTTCGGGCGCTTCTACGCAGCGCTGGACCCCGAGCAATTTTCGCGTTGCTTCGCGCACTGGGTGAAGGCCATTTCAGAGGTAACGGAAGGTGAAGTCGTGGCGATCGACGGCAAGACGCTGCGGCGCAGCTTCGACCGCGCCGCGTCGAAGGCGGCCATTCACATGGTGAGCGCCTGGGCATCGAAGAACGGGCTGGTGCTGGGCCAGGTGAAGACGGACGAGGCTTCAAACGAGATCACCGCCATCCCGAAGCTGCTGGAGATCTTGCACCTGGAAGGATGCATCGTGACCATCGACGCGATCGGCTGCCAGCGAGAGATCGTGAAGCACATCATCGACAAGGGCGCCGACTACGTCATCAGCCTGAAGATGAACCAGCCTGCGCTGCACGCTGCGACGGTGGAATTCTTCGCCGAAGCCAGAGCAGAGCGCTTCGAGACGGTGCCGCACGCGTACACCGAGACACTGGAGAAGGACCACGGGCGGCTTGAGACGCGGCGGTACTGGGTGACAGGTCGACTCGACTGGTTTCGTCAACGCACCGACTGGGAAGGACTGACCAGCGTCGGGATGGTGGAGTCCGAGCGCGAGCTGAACGGCGTCACGTCGAAAGAAGTGCGGTACTTCATCAGCAGCCTGGTCGGCGATGACGCGGAGAAATTCGCTCAGAC
>JANOHG010001281.1:0-4863 GCA_031406375.1 Archangiaceae bacterium
GCCGAAACCAAAGCGGGCATCGACGGGCGCCAGGCCGCGCGTGCTCCGATCGAGCTCAAGGTCGACTACAAGAAGCTGAACTCCTTCTTCGCCGACTACACGAAGAACATCAGCAAGGGCGGCACCTTCATCAAGACGAAGAAGCCGCTGCCGATCGGCACCCGCTTTCTATTCAAGCTCACCGTTCCTCAGCGCGAGGCACCGTTCGAGCTGTTGGGCGAAGTGGTGTGGAGCCAAACCGAAGGCGAAGAGCCTGGCATGGGTATTCGCTTCATCTATTCGACCGATCACCAGCGCAGCGACTTCGAGGTCGTGGTCGAGGAGCTGATGTCGCAAAGCCTCGGCACTGAGCTGACCGGGAAGTTGCTCAATAAGCCGACGAAATCGTGAGCGGCAGACGTTCCGTCTGGTTGTTGTTGGCGCTGGCGGCCTGCACTTCCGAGGGCCGTGCGCCGCCCGCGCTCGCCAAGCAGCCCGCGCCGATCTCCAAGCCGGTTCAGCTCGATCCTTCTGCCTTTGACTACGTGATGCCGCCGCTGCCTGCGGCCAAGGTCACGCTGATCGACGCCTTCAAAGGCACCCATGTCGTCGAAGTCGAGGTCGCCGCCACCGCGACGACCCGAACCCGAGGAATGATGTGGCGCACGTCGCTTCTTCCAGGCAAGGGAATGCTGTTCATTTTCCCGGTGGAACAGCGGTTGAGTTTCTGGATGCGCAACACGCTCATCCCGTTAGATATGATTTTCTTCAGCAAAGACCTGAACGTGACCGGGGTCATCAGCAACGCCGAGCCCCAGACGCTGACCTCGCGCGGCCCGGCCACCTCGTCGATGTACGTGCTCGAGGTTCCAGGTGGGTGGGCCGAGAAGGTAGGGATCGCAGTCGGCAGCCCGGTGAAGCTGGACGGAACGATGGCGCTTGAAGTGACGCCGTAAACCCGGCCTGCTGGTGTGATGATTTGCGATGGGGTTTAGTCTGCGCCATGCGACTCCTTCTTGCCGTGTTGCTTACCGGATGCGGCACGGTGATTCCCGCGCCTGTCGATCAGCCTCTGACCTGGAACAAGGACATTCAGCCCCTGGTGGACGCACGCTGCCGAAGTTGCCACGTCGCAGGAGGCATCGCTGCACTCACCTTCGACACCTACGCCGATGGGTTCAAGTGGAAGGCAGCGATGCGGGCCGCGGTCGAGACGCGCCGGATGCCTCCGTACCTGGCCGGCCCTGGGTGCGCCGAATACGTCGATGACCAGCGATTGACCGACGCTGAGATTGCGTCGTTCGGGAAGTGGATTGACAGTGGCGCCACGGAAGGAAACGCAAGCCAGGTTCAGCAGCGCGTCGACATTCCCGCGGGGGGTCTCGCGCGGGTGGATCTGACCCTGAAGATGCCTGAGGCGTTCACGCCGACCCACACGCCCGACGAATACCGCTGCTTCGTGCTTGATTGGCCGAAGACCACCGACAGCTATGCGGTCGGGATGCAGGTGATTCCCGGCAACGCGCGCGTCGTCCACCACGTGATTGCATTCGTGATTGCACCCGAACAGGTGGCGGCGGTACAGCAACTTGACGCTGCTGAGGCGGGGCCTGGCTACACGTGCTTTGGCGGCCCAGGTACCCAGGGTCAGCGCACCACCTGGCTTGGCGCGTGGGCGCCGGGTGGGAAGCCGAACATGTATCCGCCCGACACAGGGCTCGAAGTCAAAGCAGGGTCGAAGGTGGTGTTGCAGATTCACTACAACGTGTCGGCAGCTCCGGTGGGTGAACGAACCGACCTGACGCGGGTTGACATAGCCACGGCAGAAACCGTGAAGCGCAAATCGATGTTGATGCTGTGGGCGAACCCCGAATGGATCAGCAAGCAGACGATGAAGATTCCGGCGTTCGCGGCCGACACACGCCACTCGTTCGCGTTTGATCCGACGCCCTACATGGGCACCATCACCAGCGGAGTCGTCGGCAGCAACAAGGCATTCAAGCTGTACTCGGCTTCGCTGCATCAGCACTTGCTGGGCACCCGTTCGAAGATAGAGATCCTCCACGACAACGCTCCGACCGAATGCCTGCTCGATGTTCCCCGATGGGACTTTCACTGGCAGCGCGGCTACGGCTTCAAGTCGCCGAAGGTGTTTCGCCCGGGCGATCGACTGAACCTCGAGTGCCACTGGGACAATTCGGCGCAAGCGCAACCCGTCATCGACGGGCAGAAGGCAATGCCGCGCGACGTGAATTGGGGCGAAGGCACCGGCAGCGAGATGTGCCTGGGCGTCATCTACATTTCCGAGTGAGCGTCACCAGACGTCGACAATCGTCAGCTCGCGCCGCCCAGATTTCACCCGCAGCTCGATGACCTCACCCAAGCTTCGACCCAACAGCGCTGCACCCAAAGGCGACGGCGGGGTCACCACCTGCACTTTGTTTCCTTCGAGCTCCAACACCACCCCGCCAAACGACGGCAGCATCAAGAAGCGGGTTTGCTCGCCGGCATCGTCCTCGAGCGTGACCACCGCCGTCGCGCTGATGGGTGCGCTCTTCGCCCGGTCGAGCAGGTCGAGGTTGATCAGCACCTTCAATGACGCTTCGAGCTGTCGGAACCGCTCGGCCTGACCCGCGGCCAGGTACGACGCTTCAATCGCGCGGGTGTCTTTGTCATTTTCAGGTTTGGCTTCTGCGTGGGTCGCACCTTCGGCCGCGTCGAGCGCCGCCTTGCGCATCGTCGCGATCTCGCCTTCGACGTGGGTGACCAGGCGCGCGATCAGCTTTTTTTTCTTCGCCTGGCTCACGGGCGCCAACCTACCAGCACGCCCAGCCTCGAGGCGGCCGGTTCTAAGCTGCCAGGGTCAATGCTTGATCGTCTCGCCCGCGCGCTGAGTCGATTCTGCTGCGGCAGTAGAATCCGAAATCGGCCCCATCGGTGCGCCGACGATTCCTTCAGCGACCTTCACCGCCTGGTGCAGCGCGGCTTCCTGAGCAGCGAGCTCAGTTCCAGTCGCGACTTCGTGCGCCAGCTTCGCTTCGTCTGCCTGCGCTCCGGCGAGCGCGTTGAACTTTCGCGCCAGCGCGCTCATTTCTGCGGCTTTGATCTGCGCGTGCCCGCTGCGCATCCCAATCAACGCGACGCGCGCGCGCTCGAGCAGCGCGACCTGCGACTTCAGCTTGGCGAGGATCCGTTCACGCTTGAGTCGCAGCTCGGCCAACCGATCGAGCTCTTCCTTCAGCGACGCCGCCGCCATCTCGAGCTGGCGACGGGCAATCGGGTCCCTGGCTTCGGCGGCGCTCTTGTGCAGATCCGCGACCTCGCGGGCAAGCTCGTTCTGAGTATCGTCTTGCAGTTGGGTCTCGACCCCTGCCCATTCGGCGGCGAGCTCGACCGCTTCGCGGGTCAATCGCTGTAGGGTCTTCGCAAGCTCTTCGCGGGCGGGTTCTCGTGGAAGTGCTTGCATCGATTGGCCACACGCGCGGTACAGCGTCAGCGCGCGCTGCGCCTGGGCGTGAAACTCGCCGGTCAGCTGCGGAATGAGCTCCTCGCAGCGGGCCTCGACGGGGTCAGCTTTCAACGCCAGGTGCGCGGCGATTCCACCAATTGAAGTGAAGAGCGCCATTACCAGCCCGGTGATGATGACTGCGAGCAAGGGCGGAGTCTGGAAGTCGGCCATGCGAGCGCCGAGCACCCGCGCGACTTCGAACCCACCCACCGACAGCGCAGCCGTCGCAGCTGCTCCCACGGTGTAGTTGAGCATCCCCGGCCGACTGGCTCCCAGGTTGCCTTCTTCCCCGCGCTCGCACAGCCGCGACTTCACCATCAGCGCGCCCGCCGCCGCACCCGAGAGAGCGATCGTCCAAGCCATTGAGAGCCCGAACAGCCAAGGAGCCGCGCACAGGCCAACCGACAGCCCCGCCAACAGCAGCTTGTCGAGCTTGTCGCCGCGAACCGCAGCCAGTGACGCGCCAGCGATGGCAAGGAACGCCAAGGGCACCGGCGCGCCGATGCGCGAAGTCACCAGCGCGAGCACTCCCGCGCCTGCGCCCGCGGCAAGGGCGCGAAGCACGTTGGTCTCGAAGGCTTCCCGCTGGTGCAGCTGGATGACGGCGTTGGTGGTCGACATGGCGTCCTCGAAGAGAAAAGTTCGCGAATCAGTACGTCGAGCCCTGGAGCCCGAAGTCGATTCGCGCCTTGCGTTTGGCCGCCTTGGTTGCGGCCTGGCGGCCTTCTTCATCGCGCGCGTTGCCGAAGTCTTCGCGCATCGTCTTCTGCTCAGCCAGGTCGTTGGCGACCGCGGCGGGCCCAGCCACCGCAGCGGCTTCCTCGAAGTAGAAGCGGTTCTGGTCGAGCAGCGCATTGGCTTTCTCGCCTTCTCCTTGCTTGATGAACTGCGCCGCCTGCAGGGTGTTGACCGCGCTGCGGGCACGGGCCGCGAGCACCGACGCCTCTTTGTCGCGGTTCGCCATCACCACTTCGATCTTGTCGGTGACCATCGCCGATAGCGCAGCGTCGCTCGAGATGGCCTCGTTCTTCAGCAAGTCGGTGTAGTCGACGCGCAGCCGCGCGACGTCGATTGTCCTGCCCGAGCGAGCACCGGCAACGACGACCCGCGCGACGATCCGTTCGACCTGTGATGCCGCGAAGTCGGGCATCGAGATTCTCACGATGCCCGCGGTCTGGGTTGCACGGTAGCCGAGCACCTCGCCCAGCTCGACGCCTTCGGGCAGCTCGAAGCTCAAGCTGACGTTGCGCGCAACTTGGGTGCCAGCCTGATTGAGATCCTTCTGGAAGATGCTGCCCAGCTGCGATGCATCGGCCAGGTAAGCGTACGCGCCCGCGCCGGATTCCGCGAACCCCTGCATCAGGTCTTCGTTGAAG
>JANOHG010001306.1:0-1814 GCA_031406375.1 Archangiaceae bacterium
TTGAGTAAGTCATGTTATGTGCGCCGGCCCATGAGAGTGCTCGTTTCCGCGCTGGTGTTGTTTTCGTCGCTTTCAATCGCCGCCGACCCTGCTCCGGTTCCGCCAACCGCTACCGTTCCAAAGCTGGCCATTCTTCCCTTCGCTGCCCTCGGAGGCGATGTTCCGCAGCGCACCGGCCCCAAGGCAGCAGGGATGCTCACCACCGAGTTCAAGAGCGTCGAAGCCGTTTTGCTGCTCGACACGCGAAAGGCGAACGCGGGAGCAGATCCTTTCGCCGATGGCCTGACCGCCGCGCGAAAGTACGTCGAAGAAGCAAAGGAGCTGCGCAAAAAGCGAAAGTTCCGCCTCGCGGATGAAGCGCTCGCCAAGGCCATCGCGGGATACCGGCAGCTGGCTGCGGGCATCAGCGAGATTGGCGAAGTCGCCGACGCTTACGCGCTGTGGAGCGCGGTTCAATACAACACCGGCCGCGACGAAGAAGGCCTCAAATCCTTGTCCACCGCCCTCGCGCTCTCGCCCGACCGCGAGTTGCCATTGGCGGCGACGTCGCCCTTGTTCGCACATGTGGTGAGCGACACCCGAAAGGGCGTGAAAGCGTCGGCGAAGAATCTGTTGGCAGTCGAGTCGACTCCGGCAGGGGGCGCGGTGTTCGTCGACGGCATTCCACTGGGCGGCTCACCGTTGCAGGTCAAAGATGTTCCCGCGGGGCTTCACTTCTGGAAAGTGGTGCTGGCGAACGGGGAAACAGTTGGCGGGGTGGTAGACGTGGTGAACGGTAAACCTTCGAAGGTCTTGGGCGCGTCGACCACCAGAGATCCAGAGTCACGAATGCTCGCTGCGCTGGCGCAGAACAAGCTCGACGCCGAGCTGGTGTCCGCGGCCAAGGAACACTCGGCGGCGGTCTTAGCCGACATGCTGCTGTTCGGAGCGCTGAGCAAGGATGGCAAAGGGCTCGCGCTCGACTCGTTTCTCTACGTCGCAGCCGCCAATGAAGTGCGGCGCCTTCAACGCACCACCTTCGACGGTGAGCTGCTGTCTGCGGGCATGGAGTTCTACAACCTCGCCGGCACACTGACGGCGAAGGGCGTGAAGGTCGGAGATCTGGTCAAGGTGCCGGCAGCGGTCGTCATTGGGCCAGCTCCCGGCGGGACGAAGGTCGCCGAGGCGAAGTACGGCGTACAGCCCGGCAAAGAAGTGGTGCTCGAGGGGGTCGAGCCCTCGGAAACGGTGAAAGACGACGGCCCGCGAAAACCGCTCGAGACCAAGAAGCGGGTTCCGCTGAAGAAGAAGTAGAAGGTCAGCGTGAGGCAGCGTTTTGCTCCGAGCCCGTCTGGGCGGTTGCACCTGGGCAATGCGCGAAGTGCGTTGCTCGGATGGCTACAGGCGCGCGCCGCCAATGGCGAGTTCCTGCTGCGAATCGAGGACTTGGATCCAGACCGCAGCAGCGAAGCGGCGACCGAAGGGGTCTTCAAGGATCTGCACTGGTTGGGCCTGAATTGGGATGGCCCGGTGATGAGGCAGAGCCAACGCGCCGACGCGTACGCGGCTGCGCTCAGGGCGCTCGATATTGTCGGTCGAATCTACCCGTGCTGGTGTTCGCGGGCCGAGATTGCGCGCGCCGCTTCCGCGCCGCATCTGGGTGAAGAGGGCCCTCGGTACCCAGGTACCTGCGCCAGCGGAGGAGCCTCGAAGAACGGCCGCGCCCCTGCGCTGCGCTTCAGGGTGGACCCCAGAGAGACGATGTTCGTCGATGGGCTGCACGGGCTTTACTCGCAGGACGTGGGCGCGACCGTCGGCGATTTCGTGGTTCGTCG
>JANOHG010001328.1:0-2265 GCA_031406375.1 Archangiaceae bacterium
GCCGCAGCTCGCTGAGCACCTGCAGACCCTTCACCACTTCGATCAGACCCATCAGGCCGCCAGTCGACATTCGTTCGACGTTGGTGCGCGCCCGCATTTTCCAGTCGAGCGATGCCTTGTCAGAGTCCGACTTGAGGAAAGCGAACACCCGACCGACTTCGGCGAGGTCGGAAACCTTGCGGACGCCGATTGCGACGACCTTGGTCTCGGGGACCATCATCTTCGCGCCGTCTTCCTCACGCTGAAGGGTGACGAATGACAGCTTCTGCCCTCCAATCTCCTTGGTCTCGACTCCCGTCACCTTGCATAAGCCCTGGTTCGGGTAGACCACCCGATCTCCAACCGCGAGCGACAGCACTTCAGCCATGCACCCCTCGGGAAAACGATCGCCACCTGCGTAGCACACTGAAAACTACCCGCTGGAAAATTGTGGCGAAGTTGGGTCTGAAGGTGTGCCCGATGCGCAGCCTCGCTCTCTTCGCCATCGTTTTCCTGTCGATCGGGTGCGCCGAGCGGCAGCAGCTGCCTCCGGGAACCGACCTCGAAATCCCCGAGGATCCACCAACCGTCGACGCGGGCAGGTCAGACATGCCCAAAGCATCGGACAAAGAACTTGCCACCGCCTGGGAACCGCCCAAACCCCCTGTCGCTTTGGTTGACGCGCCGCCCGACGAGGCAACAGTCGAGCGCACGCTGAGCGCGCAGGGCGAAGCCGAGACGCGGGCGAAGTTCAAGGATCTGCTCGTGGGTGGACGACGTGCGCTGGCAATGAGAAACGTCGAGGACGCGCAGACGATTTCCGTCGGTTCGCTTGAGCTGGCGGCCGAGCTCTCGCCTGCCGAGTTCGTTCAGGCGGTCGAGCTGTCGTTCAAGGTGGCGTTCGCGCAAGAGGACGTTTCAGCAACGGTGAAGGCCGCCGAGCGTTGGCTCAAGAGTTGCGGGCCAGAGAAGGTCGACAGCTGTCGCCGCAAGGCGCTGGCCGCGCTCAAGTCGGTGGGGAAGATTAAGGGCGCGTCGATGGCGACGCTGACCGAGAAGCTGACGGCGGTGCGCGACGCGGACGCTTGCGTGCAAGAGGCCGAAGCGACGCGGTCGAGCCCGCCCTGCCTCGACAGCGCGGCCTCCGTGTATCGGCGCCAGAAGGACAAGCTGATGGTCGCTCGCGTCAGCTGGGCAAGGTTGGTCGCGGCGCTGGCGGATTCAGCAAGGGCGGGCGAAGTCGACGGGCTGGTAAAGAAGGTGGAAGCCGATTGCACGGAAGTGCGGTGCACCACCTTTAGGCGTAAGGCGCTGAAGATCATCGCGAACCGGGCGCTGGCCACGGGCGACGCCGAAGCAGCAGCACGGGCGATTCTGAAGGAGATGCGGCTGGGCGCGGCGGTGCTGCCTGCAGACAAGCGTCCGTACGCCCGTTCGCCTGAGGTCGATAAAATCTGCCTCGCGTTCGACGCGAAAGCCGGATTGGGCGCCTGCCGAAAGCTCGAGAAGAAGCTCAATGGCAATTGGTTGTTCCGCGACTTTTCGCAAAGCGGGGCCAAAGCCACGCTCGAGGCGGACAAGGTGAAGTCTGTCAACGAGCACTTCAGCTGTTTGCTTCAGGAATGCCTCACGATGGAGGCAGACCGTCTGACCCCACCTGGCTCAGTCACCTACGAGGTGCAGTGGACGGTAACGAACGACGGCCGGGTGGGAAACGTGAGGCTGGGACGAAAGGACCAAGAACTGGGGCCGATGTTGCCGTGTTTGCGCAAGCAATTCGTTCACTGGCGGTACCCAAAGTACTTCGGTGAACTGCAGCATGTCGTTCAGCGCTTCACCGTCGGCGCACACGAACGGCGCACCCGCTAATTCGAAGTATTAGTGTGTCTGGCGGTCGATTCGAGCCTGGACGAGCAGGTGATGCAGCCGGGCGTCGATCTTCTGATGAACCTCGGCGTCGTCAATCTGTGACTGGGATTGAGCCGACATTCCCATCGCAACTCCACTGAGAACCGCTCCGACCACTGCCAACATCGCGATCAGCTTTTTCATGTGAAGCCTCCGTGTGAACAACAGACACACACTGTACGCGTGGGCGTGCAGTGATCAATTTTTTGGCTACAAGTGGCCACAAGGGGGTAGCACCCCCTTTTTCCTTTCGGAGGTTTGCCCAGTGAAGCATTGCATCCGTGCAGCGGTAGTCTTGGTCAGTGTGCTCGCAGTCGTTGGTTGTGGACCCGTGGAGTCGACCCCTGACGCTGGCAAGGGTGGGGGAGCAGGCGGCGG
>JANOHG010000005.1:0-1829 GCA_031406375.1 Archangiaceae bacterium
GCCGTAGTCGCCTTTGGTCACCGCAGCTTCGACCTTGCCTTTGACCCCTTCGACCGCCGAATGAAGCGCGACCTCGGCCGCTTCCTTGAGCAAGGTGGCGTTGACGGGCGCTGCCTCGACGTCCTTCGCCTGCTTGGCGACGATGTTGGCGACGCGCTTGAACGTCGCGGCCAACGGCGCAAAGTCCGAACCTCCTACGCGCTTGGCCATCGCGTCGAGCCGCAGCTTGGCGCCAACCAGATCATCGAACCCGGCCGACAACACCGCGTTCGCGACGTCGGCTCGCGTCGACTCGGCCCACAGCTGCTCGAGCCGGCCACGGATGAACTCGAGTACTTCGGCTGCCGGCGCGCTTGGGCCTGCCTTGACCTTCGCGTCTTTCAGCTTGGCAGCGAACAGATCCAGCGATTTGTTTACCGCCTTGCTAAGCGAAAGCCTAAACCCCTTGCCAACGGTGAGGTTGATGATCGCGATCGCGATTCGTCGCAGGCCGTTTGGATCTGCCGCACCCGTGGGACGCTTGCCGATCGCAAAGAGTCCGCAGAGGGTGTCGAGGCGGTCGGCAAGGCCGAGCAGCGCTCCGGAATCTTCGGTGGGCAGCGCGTCGTTCGCGTTGCGCGGCAGGTAGTGCTCGAAGATCGCCAGCGCGACGTCCTTCGGCTCACCGCTGGCCAGCGCGTACTCGCGCCCCATCACGCCTTGAAGCTCGGGGAATTCGCCGACCATTCCGGTGACGAGATCCGCCTTGCACAGCAGCGCCGCACGCGTGAGCACCGGTAACTGAGCCTCACGGCCGGTGTGGTTCGCTAACCAAACAGCCAGCTGCCCAAACCGGTCGACCTTCTGCGCCACCGACCCCAACTCTTTGATCCAAGTCACGCGCTCGAGGCGGCTGACCGAATCGGCCAGCGGCGTGCGCCGATCCTCGTCGAAAAAAAACCGACCGTCGGACAACCGGGCCTGAAGCACCCGTTGGTATCCTTTGACCGACAGCGCCTCGTCTCGCACCGGCGTGTTCGAGACGGCGAAGAACTTTGGCAGCAGCTTCCCGTTGGGATCGAGCAGCGAGAAGTAGCGCTGGTGGCTCTTCATCTCTTGCACAAGCACTTCCGCGGGCAGATCGAGGTGGGCCGGATCGAATGAACCCACCACCGGGCACGGAAGTTCGACCAGGTTCGTCACCTGATCGATCAGCGCGTTGTCTTCGAGAAGCCGGCCGCCCGCCTTCACCGCCGCGGCGTTGACCCGTTCGACGACCATCGCGCGCCGCCTGGCGATGTCTGCGATCACATGGACCTTGTCCATCGCGCTCTCGTAGTCGGCAGGCCGTTCGATGGTTATCCACGCGTTGGCTAAAAATCGATGACCGCGGGTCTGTCGGCCGCTCTTTACGTCGGCAAAGGTAATCGGGATCACTTCTGTACCGAGCAACGCAATAATCGCGTGCAGGGGCCGGGCGAAGGCCAAGTCGACGTCACCCCACCGCATCGACTTTCGAAACTTCAAGTCGTGGATCGCCTTGCTCAACACCGCCGGCAGAATTTCCAGCGCGCGAAGGCCTTTCTCTTCTACCTGAGCGCCCAGGTATTCGCCTTTGGGCGTGGTGATTCGCTTGAGCTGATCGACGGTGAGCTTCAGATTCTCGGCGAATTTGATCGCCGACTGCTTCGGCGTCTTGCCGTCGGCCTCGAATGCGGCCTTCACCGATGGGCCGAGCATCTCTTTCGAAAGGTCTTCCGCTGCGTGCGCGACTTCTTTCACCCAGACCGCCAGCCGGCGTGGCGTGCCAAAGCGCCGTACCTCGAGGTGCTTGAGTCGAACGGCGGCGA
>JANOHG010000006.1:0-1783 GCA_031406375.1 Archangiaceae bacterium
GCTTCCTCCGGAGCCGCCCGATCCTGCATCGGTTCCACCCGTTCCACTGCAACCGACGGCGAGCAGCACTGACACGACCCACCCAATTGGCCGCATCGTCGTCACCGCCCCTGCGCGATTCGCCGAACCACGACTCCAGCGATGTTCATCCCGAAGACCGATGTCACGAACGCGACGCTGCCGTCGATCTGGCTGCGATGCTCGCACGAATGAAACTCGTTCTCGCCATGAGGGCACACGCACATGAAGCCGTCGCTGGCCTCGTCGTACTTGAGGCTGCTCGGCTCGCGCCGCGGCTCGATGGAGTACACCGCGGTGATCCCCGTCGGCCGGTTGGTGTCGATGTCGTATTTGCGCCGCAGCAGCTTGCGAATGTCTTTTGCGAAGGGATCCATGTGCGTCTCGCAGAGGTCTTCCACCCGCACCACGGTTGGATCCAACCGGCCCGCGGCGCCCATTGAACTGACCACTTTGAGCCCACGCTGAACGCACTCGTTGAGCAGATGCAGCTTTGCTTTCACATTGTCGATCGCGTCCACCACGAAGTCCCAGCGGCCCTCGAGCATCTGGTCGCTGACCTCTGCCCGGTAGAATTCCTTCACGAACTCGACCGAAACGTCGGGGTTGATCTGCTTACACCGCTGCGCCAACAGCTCGGCCTTCGACTTGCCGACGGTGCTCGCGGTCGCGTGCAGCTGACGGTTGGTGTTCGTCACGCACACCACGTCGAAGTCGACCAGCGTGAGGTGCCCGATTCCGCTGCGCACCAGGCCTTCGACCGCGTAGCTGCCCACCCCGCCAAGCCCGAAGACGATCACCCTCGCCGAAGCGAGCCTTTCCATTCCCGAATCGCCCAGCAGCCTTCCAGTACGGTCGAACCTTCGGTGCAGCTTGAAGGGCCGTGGTACCGCTGTGGAAGGTGCTTCGACCTGGAGTGTGAGGGGCATGTTCCGCCAACATACGCGACTTGAAGTTTGGGTTGCTTCGACGGGTGCTTAGCCTGCGCGCGGCCCACGAAAAAACCGTCGGGCATTCTCGACCGTCGCGCTGCGCACCGTCTCGAACGGCTCGTTGCGTACCCTCGCCATCGCCGCAAGGATCAATGGCAGATAGGCGGGCTCGGACCTCGCGCCTCGATGCGGATGCGGCGCTTGATCTGGCGCGTCAGTCTCGACCATCAGTCGGTCAAGCGGCACCGCGCTCAACGCCTCGAGCGGCTTGCGCGCCTCTTCGAACGTCACCGGCCCTGCGAACGAAAAGTGACAGCCGTGCTTGACGTATTTGCCAGTCAGCTCGCGAGGGCCGCTGTAGCTGTGCATCAGCAATCCAGCAGGCGGCACCGGCTCGGTCTTCAACAACTGCAGCAACACCGGATGCGCGCGCAAGCAGTGCACCAGCAGAGGCAGCCCATGTTTTCGCGCCAGTGCGAAGTGGGCCTTCAACACCGCCACCTGTCGATCCATCGGGGCCTTCTCACTGCTCGGCCCATCGAGGCCACACTCGCCTACCGCGACGGCGCCTTTGCGCCCCAGCAGCGTGTCGAGCATCGCCAAGTGTTTCGCGTCGTCTTCGGCGGGCAGCGACGGCAAGAGTTGAGGGTGAATCCCGAGCGCGACCTGCACCCGTGAGTCGCGCTCAGGCCATTGCAACAGGGCTTCCCAAGCCGAAGGGCCGATCGCCGGCACGATGATTCCGGTCACGCCCGCTAGCCATGCGCGCTCGAGCACCTGCGCGCGATCGGCGTTGAAGCGTTCGACGTCGAGGTGGCAGTGGGTGTCGATCA
>JANOHG010000015.1:0-2249 GCA_031406375.1 Archangiaceae bacterium
CGACGAAAGAAAGGCCGATTGCCGAAGATTCCGTCGCCGAGGCTCCGCGGAAAACCGAGTCGACGAACAGAGAAAGCGCAGAGGAGCCAAAGACCCAAGCGGTGGCTGAAACGCCTACGGTTTCCGACAGCGGCGATCAACCGATCGCGCTCAACATCGGCGCGGGCGTCAAGCTGTTCAGGCGTCGATTTTTCTACAACCAAGACGTCTACGACGCGCTGAGCAAGTACACCTTGCCGGTGGGTCCGGCGGTTCAGCTCGAGGCCGATTGGTTCCCAGGCGCGCATTTCAGCAAAGGGCCAGCAGCGCACGTCGGGGTCACGCTGGGGTTCAACTACGCGCTCGGAATCACCTCGGTCGCCACCGATGGAACACGCTACGGCACCTCGGCGATGCGGCTGCGCCTGGGCGTGATGGGTCGAATCAACCTGGGGGTGCTCGAGGTGCAGCCGCACGTCGGTTGGGCGCTGCACAGCTTCAGCATCGCCACGGGCGTGATGGCAGCCGCCAAGCCCAACATTCCCAACGTGGCGTACAGCAACGTGCGCGCTGGGCTGGGGCTGAAGCTCAAGGTCTTCGGACCGCTGGCGCTGACTGCAGGGTTTGCGTACCAAGCGCCGCTGAGCACCGGCGAAATCAGCTCGGCCAACTACTTTCCACGGCTAAAAGCTGGAGGCCTCGATTCGAACCTCGGCCTCGCGGTTGGACTCTTAAACGTCGTCGAGATTCGGCTTGGCATCGACTACATCCGCTACTGGTACAAGATGAATCCCGAAGTGGGTGACGTCTCGGTGGCCGGTGGGGCGGTCGATGACTACTCTGGACTCAACATGATGCTTGCCTTCACGCTCTAGTGCGACAGCCCGGAAGTCCGTGCATGGCTGGGCCGCCGATCCACGCACGGACTTCCAAGCTGTCGCACTGGCTTTAATGCTTGTTGTCGAAGTGAACCCCCTTCTCGGTTTGCTCGATGGCTTGATTCACCGCCTCGAGCGCTTTCATTCGGTGACCGCCCTTGTCCGCGGTCGCCTTCTCGAGCTGGTCCTTCGCCTTCTTCAAGTGCTCGAGCGCCGCCTTCATGTGCGGCTGGGGCTCAGCCAACGCAGCAGTGGGAAGTGACAGCGACACCGCGACGACGAAGGCAGCGAAGGCTTTGGTCATCGCGCAAATATAGACGCGCTACAGCGACGCGAACATCGCCTTCTTCATCGTCTCGACATCCGCGACGGGTTCTCTTCGCAGCCCGCTGCTGCGCAACTGCAATCAATCACATCCGCACTTGCACTAATAGCCGCTGGCCACTAATTAGAATCTCAACTGACTCCCTGGAGAAGCCTTGCAACTCGAGTCCCTGAAGATGTTCTGCGACGTGGTCGAGACAGGGTCGTTCTCGCGCGCTGCCCAGCTGAACCACGTCACGCAGTCCGCGGTGAGCCAGCAGATCCGCGCGCTCGAGAACCGCTACGAGCAACGCCTGCTTTCCCGCAGCGCGCGGCAGGTCACACCGACGCCAGCGGGCGAACGGTTGTTCCGGGGCTGCAAAGAGATTCTCACCCGGTTCGGCGAGGTCGAATCAGAAATCCGTGAGCAGGCGTCCGAGGTGTCGGGCGCAACCACGGTCAGCACCATCTACTCGGTGGGCCTGCATGAGCTGCAGAACATCCAGCGCGAGCTGTTGAAGACCCACCCGAAGGTGAACCTGCGCCTGAATTACCGCCGCTCGGACCAGGTGTATGACGACGTCATTCTGGGGGCCGCTGACCTGGGGCTCGTCGCGTATCCACAAGCGCGCGCAGGGGTCGACGTCATTCCCTTCCGAGAAGATCGCCTGATGGTGGTGCTGCCTCCCAACCACGCGCTCGCAAGCAAAGCGAAAGTCACCATGGCTTCGGTCGCTGGGTTGCCATTCATCGCGTTCGACCGCGAGGCACCGACGCGCAAGGGCATCGACCGCTTGTTCCGCGACAAAGGCTTCGAGCTGCATCCGACGATGGAAATGGACAACGTCGAGACCATCAAACGCGCGGTCGAGCTGGGGCTGGGCGTTTCGGTTCTTCCAGTACCGACGGTGCAACATGAGCTTGCCACTGGCACGCTGGTCGCGAAGCCGTTTGCCGAAGGCTCATACACGCGACCGATTGGAATTCTGGTGCGCAAGGGCAAGTACCTCGCGCGGTCGTCGCAAGCGGTGCTCGACTCGTTCAAGGTTGCAGCGAAAGACGAGTAGCCCCAAGGTCGATCAACCTAAG
>JANOHG010000019.1:0-5942 GCA_031406375.1 Archangiaceae bacterium
CTCGCTCGCCGCTTCTGGTCGTGGGCGAACTGCATCGCCCGGTCGACGCCGTACTCCCAGAAGTAGATGCCCCGACCGAGCCAATCGTAGTCGTTCTGGCTGGGGGTGAACTTGTCGCCCTTGAGAAGCCGCTCAGCAACGGCGTGGTCGCAGCCGTGGTAGGCGATGATCGTTCGGTCGTACTGCATCGGTTCGATCCTGCCTGAGCACCCGAACGTCTGCGAGAACAAGATCGACGTGCTCGTTCTTCTCCGCCCGCGAAGCGGTGGTGACGGTCAACACCGAGGCGAAAACCAAGTGCCGAGCTACTACTGCGCTACTGGCGTCGACTCGGAGCAAAAAGATGCCCCCGGTCCTCTTGGATTTCTCCTTGAAGACCGAGGGCTTCTTCCTGTCGGGGCGACAGGATTCGAACCTGCGACCCCTTGCACCCCAAGCAGCATCTACAACCATCCAGCGGTTCCGCCAACGTCCAATCAATCGAATTCACTCAGGAACTGGATCAGCCTCCAATCCAGATTTTGCGCGGGGACACTGACTTTGCGAAGGAATCTGTCCCAAATCCGTCCCCAACTCTTCGAGTGTCGAAAGGCGACACCGAACCGCTCCTTTCCGTGCGCGAAGTCGCCCGCCGGCTCGGGCTTAGCCCGGCGACGATCTACATGCTGATCGATCGGGGTGAACTGATGCACGTCAGGGTATCGAACGCGATCCGCATCTCACCGTCAGGTCTGTTGGCATACCTCGAGAAGTGTCGCCCATGAATCGGTGTCGGGCATGAACTCGCCCCGGTCTCAAGGCTCCGCAGCGTTCGAGACCAAAAGTTTCCTGAGAGCTGAAGAATCTACGATTTGAAGGACCCGCCACGAAGACGGGTCCTGACCGTTCATGCAGCTCGACCTGCCTCAGCCAAAAACACGTTCCGTCGTTTGTGTCGGGTGAGACGAGGCGTATTCCAGGAATCGCTGTGGCTATGACGCCCGGCGAAGGTGGCGATACGAGTCGGTCGTCGCAGGCCGTCGACGGTCGCGGCGCGGAATCCCATGCATCGGCAGGCACGCGGTCGGTCGTCACGAGCCCATTACCGCCACTCTGTCACAGTGTGTTGGCGGTCACCGAGATCCGCAGAATTCTGGATCGGCGGTGCGCAGGCCGGCGGTGCGTTCGTGACGCCACCGCCGGCCGCGCGAGCTGACGACGTCTACTTCCGCGGCTTCGGCTTCTTCGCGCCGGCCTCCGCTTCGCGGCGCCGGTAGGACTTGCCATCGATCGCGATGATGTCGGCGTGGTGGACGACGCGATCGATAAGGGCGTGGAAGAGCAGGTCCGCGTTGCGCCCGTCGTAGGGGAGGTACCCACTTCATCAATGCACAAGACGGTGGGCCTCGCGTAGTGCTTCAGCCTGCGCTCGAGGGCGCGGGCGGATTCCTGGCCGCACAAGTCGAGGAACATCTGCGAGGCGGTGATGAAGAGCGCGGTGTGGCCCTTCTGCACAGCCTGGTGGGCGATGTTCTGCGCCACCATCGTCTTGCCACGCCTGACGAGGACGACGTTGCGCTGCTCGGGAAGGAACTCGAGGTTGACGCGGCCTCGACGGCGGCCCTGTCCATGCGGGTCGGCCAATTCCATTCGAAGTCGGGCATCGGCTTGAAGCGGCCGAGCCGACTGCTCTTGCGCCGCTCGACGCTGCGCCGAGCGCGCTCGGCCGTCTCGAGGTCAGCGACGTGCGAGAGCACGTCGACGGGACTCTCTGGCGACGCGCCGCGGACCGGGTTACGTCTCGCCCCATCGCAGGCGCGCCAAGGCACACGGGCACGCCGCGCCAGATGGGCCTTCTCAGTGTCTGCTGGGCCCCCTTCGTCTTCCTGGGCGAGGCTTTCGACCCTCATGCGCATTTCTCCACAGCCTGCCAACAGGTTTTGAGTTTCCTCCCCGGACCCCACCTCAAACCAGGTCGGTCTCCGTGCTCGACTCCAACTCGACGCCGTTCGATCGATGACCACGACGATGGTGATCAACGCCGACATCAACTGACGTCGATCCGCTTTCACGCGGATCTCGCTGACCATTCACACACAGCGTCACACGGCGACGCGTCGCCTCTGTTCTTGCGCGGGTATCTGCGAGTTGGGCACGGAACCACGACAACGCAGATTTCCAATTTCCAGCGCGGACTTCTCGAACTGCTCGAATTGGTGCACGCCCGCGGTGGACCCTGCCCCCGCTCCCTTCCGGCTTCCACATCGCGTGGGCTCTCTCGATGTCGCTACATCCACGGAGGCAACACCGGAAGCGTCCGGCCATCACTGGTTTCGCCGTAGAGAACATGGCGAAGGACTCCGCGCCTGAACTCGACTGCCCGCTGTGCCGCGATTCGATCCTTTGATTTCTGACTTTGAATGAACTTTGGAGCAACGCGATCAAACCGCGCAAGAAACCTGTCGCAACGCTCGGGCTCGGTTTGTGCGCCGACTCGTCTTGTCCAAAATTCGCGAGGCGTCCTCACCTCCAGGCCAGCATCAAGAGCGCGCGCTCGAAGTTTTGTCTTGTCGGCAATCGAGACACCTTGGAGTGAGTAACCCTCGTTCGTGATCAATGGCGCGCGGTGGTCGCGGGCGAGTTCCAGCAGCAAGTCATCGCAGCCATCTCCTTTGATGTCCGCGTCTCGATCCGGGAGCACGTCATTGCGCCAGAGACTCAGTACGTGATCCTTCAGCAAGTAGATCGAAAGCTGAATGTGCTGCCACTCGACCGTGTTCTTCACTTCCGGATCGACCAGTTTCGTCAGAATCCTGACCAGTTCGTGGTGTAACCCGATCGTCCTCGCGTTCGTCACGTGAAGAAACCACCCCAAGAGCGTGGCTTCCCGCGAACGGATGCGTCGAAAGTAAGTGTCGTCGTTCTCTCGGCCAGGTCCCGCTTTCGTCCAGGCTGCCATCAGATCCGTCATCGAATAGATGTCGACGACGACGTTGGTGTCGATGATTGCGGAGATTGGCTTCGATCGTTTCACGTTGACCGGATCACACTACGGCACGGTCAGTCTGAGCGGTCGAAAAGACGGTCGGACATCCGCACCTTTTGAGCACTATTCAACGAAGAGGTTCGCGGCCAACCCTGTTGAACGTCACCTGCTGGCCCGGCAAGGCACGCGTGCGCCATTCGATGAGAAGTTTGACCGCCGTGGCTTGGTTCGGTGCCTGGGTCTCGAACTGCTTCCCCGTCACCGTCCCCTGGCCAGTGAACGTGAACGATCCGTTGGTCTCATCGAGCTGCCAGTGTTCGTCACCACAGGCGACGCCGACGCCAATGGTGAGCACCGCAAACGTGATGTCGTGCTGCCGCCTTCGGCGGAGTTCTATAGCGATGGCGTGAAGGTCCTCGGCGGAGCAATGCACCGCCGGCGTCTGTTGCGCTTCGTCGATGATCTCTTGCAACCGCTCGTCGGAGAGTTCACGCATCCTGCTCAAATAGCAGGGACCTTCCGTTTGTGGAGCGACGAGCCAGTTAGAAAAGAGGTCTACTTCGCGCAGGTGCACAAGCCGAAACGATCGCCGCCAGGCCCTCGCTGGTGACCGTCGCAATCGATGAGCCGGACGAGGTCGAGGTGAAGGTGGCATTGGGAGTCGAGGTGAAGGTGGCATTGGGAACCGACGCGCCTGTCGCGTCCAGTGCCTCGGCGGTGAAGAGCCGACGCTCGCCGACGACCAGGAGAGTGGCTGATGGCGAAACAGAGATTGACGCAACAGAGGCCAGTTGCCCTCCTGTGCCGCCGGAAAAGGAACAGGAAACGAGCAAAGCCAAGGCATGGAGGGAAACGACGTAGCCACACCGCGCCGCATGTTCGCTATTTGGGGTTGTCGTGAGCGTTTCGCAAACCGGATTCGACGACCCTGCAGTCGCGGTCGAACGTTCTCAACGATTCTGAGGCATCGCCGACGTCCATAACCTCACGGGCCACGAGGCCGCGTTCGATCTCCGGGGGCAGGCAGGGCTGAAACTTCGATACCCGAGCCCGACCACCCGCGTCGGCGAAAAGTGCGACCTCGTCCCAAATCAGCGGCCCGTTGCTGGCGAGCTTCTCGATGGCCTCGCGGATCCCCACGATGCTCGCCGCTGCACCGTCGGCGAACGTGATTGTGGTGTTGGCGGCGACGACCCGTGACCCCAGTACCGCTTCGAGCAAGCTGGCTAGTACCCGATTGCCGCGGCCACCGGCGAAGGTCCACCACTTCACTTTGCCGTTACTCTCTTCCACCAGCGGTGACGGATCATCCTGCAAGAACGCGTGTGCTGCTCGTTGCTCGTCGATGGCCGTGACCGCCCGCTTGGACCACGTAGGTCCCGGAGTCACGTCGACTAGGACTTTCCTCATTGCCTGGCAGAGCACCCGCGAGAGCAGGACCGGCTGACCGAACCACCTCGGGTACGCCCCGGCCGCTCCGGGTTCAACCGAGCAGGTCGCAGATTTCCAGTCGACGCCCAGAATTCGCCAGGGACGACCACCGAGAACAAAGCTGGGCGTCTTGCGATCACGGTCCTGCAGGAAAAATGCATCAACGACGCCGACCTCTTGCTGCCCGTGCAGCACGCGAATTACTTGGGGCGTTGAGAAAACCGCGTAGAGGTCGAGGAAGTTCTTCGCCCCGTACAACTTCTCTCCCCGTGCGCCGAGTGCCAGCCGTTGGTCCACCTCAACAAGGATCTCCTGCGACACCATGTGCTGAATCACCGCCGACCGCTGTTCCACTGTGACGTCGGTGAACGCGGCACAGCCTTCCAGCCATTTCCACCAACCGTGCACTGCAACACCTTGCTCCTGCATCGCCAGCGCAATGGCCTGGTGGGCTAGAATGTGCGGCGCCCAGGCCGATGGAGCGGCCGGCTCAACGAAGCCCTGCTCCAGAAGATCTACCAACGCGGCGCACTGGAGAAGTGCGGTCTCGTCGGTTGCTAGAAACGTGCAATTGGCCCGTGCTCCCGCCCTGCGCCCCGTACGACCCATGCGTTGGAGGCACGCTGACACCGTGCTTGGCGCATCGATCTGGATGACGTGGTCGAGATCGCCGACGTCGATTCCGAGCTCAAGGGCAGAGGTCGCCACGATGACGCAGTTGGTGCCCTCCTCAAATGCCTTCTCTGCGGCGGCCCGCTCGGACAGGGCCAGCGACGAATGCGAGAGGTAGACGTCGACCCCGCGCTGTGACAATTTGTGGCCCAGCTCTTCAACGCGCCGACGACTGTCGACAAAAACTAGCCGCCGCGTGCCTGGGTACAGCTGGTCGACCATCACTGCCGCGTTTTCCAACGAGCCAACAAAATCGATTGAAATGTGTGGCGGCACACGTGACCCGCCGGGGTTCACCACCCGCTGAGGTCGCAAGGAGCTGCCACTCAGCCATTTCACGATCACCTCAGGATCACCGACGGTCGCAGAAAGACCGATTCGCTGAACATCGGCCTCGGCGATGCGAGTCACCCGCTCAAGGAGCGCGACCAGATGGGCACCTCGGTCGTCTCCAGCGAACGCATGCACTTCGTCGATCACGACGGCCCGCACCCTTGCCAGCAAACGTCGCGCTGGCACTCTGGTGCTCAGGAGCATGGCCTCCAGCGACTCTGGCGTGATGGCGAGCACATCTGGTGGGCTCTCAATCATCCGCTTCCGCGCCGGTGCCTTGACGTCTCCATGCCACTTCCCAGCTCGACGGCCGACGAGCGCCGTGAGCTTGTGCAGTCGCGAGTCCTGATTGTTCAACAGCGCCCGAATTGGCGCGAGGTAGAGGACGGAAATCGGCGCCCAGTCTTCTTTCTCCATCTGGGACAGCAGCGGAAAGAACGCGGCCTCGGTCTTCCCTCCTGCGGTTGGGGCCAACACCACGCAGTTCGCCCCGTCGAGAATGGCGTGAGTCGAAAGCTGTTGAACCGGCCGAAGGTCAGAC
>JANOHG010000023.1:0-3741 GCA_031406375.1 Archangiaceae bacterium
CGTCCGCGAGGGCAAAGTCCGCACACTGCTCAACGGTTAAGCTGACTCACAACGGGGTGATTTTCGGGCCGGTGAACCACCGTTGCATGAACAGCACCCAGACCAACCCCAACACCACGAAGGTCCCCAGCAGCGTGTAGCCCGCCAGCGCATTGGGAGGCAGCGACATCAACACCGTCATCGCCGCCACCCACACCAGCGCGACGACGTTCACGACAGTGGACCAGCGGCCGAGGTTCCAAGGACCCATTTCCTTCCACTTCCCTTTGCGTCTGGCGAAGAGCCCGGCGCCGATTGGCAACGCGTACGACAGGTACAGCGCGACCGTCGAGAGCGCGGCCATCACCGAATAGGCATCGGCCCAGAGCGCGACCAGCAACGCCATCACGACCGAAGTCCACACCGCGACGTGTGGACTTTGAAAGCGCGGCGAGACCTTCGCCAGCTGCTTCGAGAACGGGAGCCCGCCGTCGCGGGCGAACGCGAACACCATTCGCGAATTGCTCGTCACGCTCGCCAAGCCACAGAACCACATCGCGCCAATCACCATCCAGGCCAGCGCCGAGCCCGCCGCGCCCATCGAAGTGTTGAGGATGTAAAGGAAGGGATTCGAAGCACCCGCAGCGGCGTCGAGGTCTCCAATCGCCAGCGTCACCACCGCCAGCATCACCCAACCGGCGATGGCGCTGACCGCCACCGAGAGGATGATTCCCTTTGGAGCGTTGCGTGACGGATCTTTCGTCTCTTCCGTCGCGTGCGCAGAGGCGTCGTAGCCGGTGAAGGTCCACGCGGGCTGCAGCAGGGCAATCAAGAACGCGTAGTGCAGTGGAAACGCCTCACGGGTGTACGACGTGAAGAGGAACGCGACCGGTTGCAGCGGTGCCAGCCACGCAAGACACGCCACCAAGATCGCCACCCCGAGCAAGTGGTACCAAGCGCTGACGACGTTGAGCAACGCCACTGCACGCACGCCAAGGTGATTGAGGATTCCGTGCGAGAGCAACAGCCCAAAGAACAACATCAGCACGTTGCCTCGGGTTGCCGTAAGGCCCAGCAGCGGCGCGAGGAACTCGGCCAACCCGTAGTCGATCGCCGCAGTGATCGCGAACTGACCCAGCGTATTGAGCCAGGCGGTGAAGAAGCCCAAGCGGGGGCCGCCCAGCAGCGAGCTCCAGTGGTACAGCGCACCCGCGGTCGGAAACGCCGACGCCAGCTCGGCCAGCGACAGCGCGACGAACATCGTGAAGATCGCCACCAGGGGCCAACCGAGGCTCATCACCAGCGGGCCACCGAAGCGCAGGCCGTGCCCGTACAGCGTCACTGCGCCGGTGAGAATGCTGATGATAGAAAAGCTGAGCGCGAAGTTCTGAAAGCCGCCCATCGATCGCATCAGCTGCTGCGCGTAGCCAAAGCGCGCCAGCGCCTTCTCGTCGGCTTCCCTTGAATCTTCAACCGGGGCGTTCAAGCGTCGGCGACCCGCCACAAGTACCACGCGGCGATCGAACGGTACGGCCGCCACTTCTCACCGTGCGCCATCAACTGCTTTGGCGTCACCATGTCGCGCTTCTTCGCCAGCACGCTAAATCCACGTCGAACTCCGAAGTCGTCAACGGGAAGGACGTCACGCCGACCGAGGTGAAACATCAACATCATCTGCACTGTCCACCGGCCGATACCACGCACCTGGGTGAGCCGTTCGATGATCGTCTCGTCCCCGAGCGTATGCAGCAGCTTGGCCGTCGGCACCGTCTCATCAACCACCTTCGCCGCGAGATCCTTGAGCGCCAACGACTTCGCCCGCGACAATCCACAGGCGCGCAGCGATGGCATCTGGGCGGCCATCACCTGGTGTGGAGTCGGCCAGTCTCCACCTCCCAGGCGATCCTTGAAGCGCTGAAGAATCGTCTCGGCCGCTTTGCCGTGAAGCTGCTGGTGGCAAATCGATCGCGCCAGGGCATGGAACGGCTCGAAGGTTCGCAAGCGTCTGAGGTCACAGTTCCCAGCGTTTGCGATGACGGCCGCGAATCGCGGTTCCACCTGAATCAGATGAAGCTGGGCTGCGAGCAATTTGGGAGGTGTGCGCAAAGCGTGGGGAGTGTGCCTCGATTCGGCTATGCTCGGCCTGAGTAAAAATGAACTCTCCGACTGCCGCGCGCATCCCTGGCAAGATTCTGGTCATCGACGACGACAAGTCGGCGCGGTTGCTGCTCGAAAGAGTTCTCACCCGCGCAGGTCACACGGTGACGCTCGTCGACAATGGAGAGCAGGGGCTCGTGCTGCTGTCGAGAGAGGTCTATGACCTGATCATCACCGACAAGAATCTGCCCGGGATGGACGGCCTCGAGGTGCTGCGGCTGGCCAGGCAACAGACCCCCACCCTTCAGGCGATCGTCATCACTGGCTTTCCGACCCCCGAGACCAAGAGCTCGGCGCGGGGGATGGGGGTTTTCAGCTACGTCACCAAGCCGTTTGGGATTCTCGACATTCTTGGCACCTGCGACGGTGCGATCAGCGTGGCGCGCGGAAAATGAAACGCATCCTTGTCATCGATGATGATGTCGGGGTCAATGAGCTGCTCGGCAGGGTCCTGGTGCGAGCGGGTTACCTGGTACGAACCGCTTCGAATGGCGAGGATGGGTTGGCCAACCTCGGTGAGTTCCCGGCCGACCTCCTCATCGTCGACAAGAACTTGCCGCGGATGCACGGCGCGGAAGTGATTCGCGAGGCACGCAGCAGATTTCCCTACCTCGCCGTCATCCTCATCACCGCCTACCCCGAGCCATTCGCGCTTGGGCCCGAACGGCTCAACGGGTACCTGGGCAAACCATTCAAGACGCTCAAAGCCATCGAGGACGCGGTGAGCCAGGCTCTCGATTCGGCGGAAGACAGTCGCCGCCGCGATGCGCCGAAGAATCGCATCTCGCAAGTGATGGCTGAGCTGACACCTGGAGCAAAGAAGCGATCTTGACCCGAGTCCTCGCGTCGAGTGCTCGATTCGTAAGATTCACCCTCAACGAGGCTCGGCTGTGAGCGAGGTGAGTGTTGACGCCCCCCGCAGAGATCGCGATTGGCTGATCGCCGCGGTCGCGCTCGGGTGTACCCTCGTCTCGTCCATTTTGCTCGTCTGGGCACCTCACGGGTCATCGAACACAGCGGTCGACGCGAAGGTGGTCGGGTCGATTACCTTCAGCTCGGCAGACCTTCGACGCCGGGCGGCTTCTCGGCTGGGTTGGGCCGAGGTAGGTCGCGGAGACCCGGTGCATGAGCTCGATGCGCTCTTTGTGCCCCCTGGCGTCGAAGCCAAAATCACCTTCCAAGATGGAACAGTGCTGGAGCTCGACGAACGATCGCTGGTGGTCATCGACCTCTCGCGTACGGGCCGACGCAATGTGTCGCTAAGACAGGGCAGCGTCGAAGGCAGTGCCGGCACCGGCGGCCTGTCGGTCACCACGCCGCAGGGAACAGCCCTGCTCTCGCCGCAATCGCAGGCAACGGTGGAAGTGACGGGCGAAGAGGTCGCGATGTCGGTGACCAAGGGCGATGGCCAGCTTGGAGACACCCTGCTGGCGAACGGCGAACGGGGGGGAATGAACGCGAGCCGAACGCAGGCGCTGGGGAAATGGCCCGCAGCGCTGCTCGAGCCGGCCCGCAACCAGCGCCGATTCTTCCGCCATCAACCACCGTCGGTCACCTTTAAATGGAATTCGGCACCCAAAGATTCGCAGCTGCAGGTCGCGCGCG
>JANOHG010000076.1:0-4105 GCA_031406375.1 Archangiaceae bacterium
CGGCGATGCGATTGATGCGCCGACCGCAGAACGTTACGGGCTCTTCAACAAGGTGGTTGCACCTGAAAAGGTGCTGGAAGAAGCAATGACGTGGGCAAAGCGCCTTGCCGATGGCCCCACCTTCGCGCTGGGAATGACGAAGGAACTGCTCAACGCCGAGCTCAATTCGGATCTCAATGGAGCACTCGACAACGAAGCGCGGGCGCAAGCGGTGTGCATGCAAACGAAGGACTTCCGCGAAGCGTACGAAGCATTTGTGGCCAAACGCCCGGCGCGGTTTACCGGCCGATGAAGCCGTCACTGCTGACCGTCGAGCACGATGCGCTGGCAATGCGGGCCAGAGCCGCGTTCTTGAAAATGGAGCCGTCGACGCCGATGGACGACGCGACGCTCGCCTGCAAAGTGGCCGGACTCGGATTTTACCCGTATCTCGTGCCACAGGCGTTTGGCGGGAAGCTGCCGAAGGTCGACGTGCGCAGCATCTGCGTGCTGCGCGAAGAGCTGGCGTATCGCAATGCCGCCGCCGATTCGGTGTTTGCGGTGCAGGGGCTCGGAAGCCACCCGGTGTTGCTGGCGGGCTCTGAAGAGCAAAAGGCGCTGCTGCTTTTTAAGGTGGCCGACGGAAGCGCGCTGTTCGCGTTTGCGCTCACCGAGCCCGAGGCGGGCAGCGACGTTGCGGCGATCTCGACACTCGCGCGCAAGGATGGCGATGGTTGGGTGCTCGATGGTCGCAAGCGATTCATCTCGAACGCGGGGGTCGCAACCCACTACACGGTCTTCGCTCGCACCGCCGAAGGCCCTCGCGGCTTGACTGCGTTTTTGCTGCCCGCGAAAGCTCCTGGCTTCTCGTTCACCAAGATGGAGCTGATGGGTGAGCATCCGATTGGAGAACTCACGTTTTCCCGATGCCAGCTTGGCCCTGACGCGCGCATCGGAGAACTCGGCGCGGGGATGAAGCTGGCGCTGTCAACGCTCGACGTCTTTCGCTGCACAGTCGGTGCAGCGGCGGTGGGCATGGCGCGGCGGGCGCTCGACGAAGCGATTGGCTACGCGAAGACACGGCGTCAATTCGGGTCGCCGCTTGCGGATTTGCCCGCAGTTCAGGCGCTGCTCGCAGACTCGGCGGTCGAGCTCGAAGCGTCACGGCTGTTGGTGCATCTGGCGGCTGCCACCAAAGATTCAGGACAAGAACGGGTCACCTACGAAGCGGCGGTGGGGAAGCTCTTCGCGACGGAAGCTGCGCAGCGAATCATCGACCGATGCCTGCAGATTCACGGCGGAAATGGGGTCGTCAAGGGCGTGCCAGTCGAGAGGCTGTACCGCGACATCCGCGCGCTTCGGATTTACGAAGGCGCAAGCGAAGTGCAACGGCTGGTGATTGCGCGGCACCTGCTCCAGGCCTGACCGCGGCTTGGGGTTCCTCAGGCACCCTGCTTCATCGGTCGAAACACGAATTGAAGTGCTGCCCATCGGTTCGACAAGTCAGGTGTGGGTATCCTCCGCCCATTTCCCTTTCCGCGCGAAGGCCTTGTCGAGCTGTTCATCGAGGGCCGCGATCATCTTCTCATTCCCTTGTTGCGAATACGCCTTCAGCGCCTCGGCGCACTTCGGCACCCGGGTCAGGAACTCGTCGAGCACCGCACGGTCGAGCGCCTTGGCGTACATCCCGTAGCCCAACTGCTCGAGGTACAGCGCGTTAATCTCCTGCTCGAACTGCCCCATCACCGGCACGGTGAGCAGCGGCTTGTGCAGGTACACCGCCTCGCTCATCAGCGTGAAGCCTCCCCCGGCAACCACCGCGCGCGCGGTGCGCAAGTCATCGATGAACCCGGCTTCGGAGAATGGCTTGAAGGTGAGGTTCTGGTCGACCACCGGCTCTTTGATGTCGCGACGCATGCCGTAAATGCGGCACGGCAGACCACCCGCCTTCAGCCCGTCGAGCAAAGCGGTGTTGGTGGTGCTCGTCTGGTAGACCAGCAGGTGTTCTTCGGGCTCGCTCTTCGCTTTCAAGATCTGGGGACGAAGAATCGAAGGCAGCAGCGTCGTTCGTTCCTTTCGCACGGGTGGGTAGAAGAACGTCGTAATCAGGTAGTGGAAAGCACCCGGCAACTTCGACTTCACGATTCCACGCGTCAGCTCGAAGGCGTCTTCATGCCCTGCGAGCAGCCCGGGCTCATGCTTGCAGCGGTTGATAATCTGCATGTTGTCCACGCTGATCACCGGCAACCGGTGGTTGCGCGCGAACAGGTAGCTGAACGTCTCGAAGTCGCTGACCACGACGTCGGGCTCGAACGTCTCGACGAGCTCGAAGTATTTGCGAATGTTCTGCGGCCATCCCGTTACCGCACCCTTCAGGTTCTGAAGCAGCGTGTTCCACTTGCTGACCGAGTTTCCCTCGTAGTTGATGGTGAAGCCCCAGATGTTGTGAACGTTCTCGAAGCGCTTCGACAGGAATTCCTTCGCCCGCCCCGACACGACGATGTGCACGTCGTGCTTCTTCGTCAGGTGTTCGAGCAACACGGTGGATCGCGTCGCGTGACCCATTCCTTCACCCACCACGCCATAAAGAATCTTCATTGCCGCAAGGTTAACGCGTCAGCGGCGACGACGATCCTCTTGATGACGCAAAGGCTTCAAGCGCCGGCTTGATATACGAGCACCCATCATGGCTTCCCGTCCTTCGATCCTTCGACCCGCCGCGGTTGGCTTGTCTGCGGGGATGCTTCTGGGCGCGGGGTACCTCGCGGTGAAGGCGATCATGATGTCCATTTCCGAGTGCGCGCCAGCGACGACCGCCGAAGACTGCAACCTCGAGCTGGGCATCGCGGCTGAGATGTCGCGGGTCTTCACCTTCTTGTCGCTCGGCCTGATGCTGCTCGGCATCGGCGTGTTTCTGCTCTTCCGCCCCAAACAAGAAAGTGCCCTATGAGCCTCGACCCTTTTGCGCTTCCTGAGAGCCTCAACCTCACCGAATTCTTCCTCTACGCTCAGGCGCGTCAGCATCCAAATCGGCCGGCGATTTACTTTGGCGATCAAACCATCTCCTACCGGCAGCTGGTCGAGCTGACTGATCGCGCCACTGCCGTCTACCGCGCGCTCGGTCTCGAGCAGGAACAGCGCGTGCTGTTGATGCTCCCCGATGTGCCCCAGTTCGCTTCGGCGTGGTTCGCGGCGGTCAAAGCAGGAGCCGTCGTCAGCGCGGTGAACCCTGACCTCAAAGCCGACGAGGTGCGCTACTACCTCAACTACACCCGCGCGAAGATCCTCGTCTGTGACGCGCTCACCCTGCCGGCCATCGAGTCAGTCCGCTCGGAATGCCCGCACCTCAAGCACCTGCTCGTCGTCGGTGGCGCCGCGAATCAGCTCGACTACGACGCCGAGCTTCTTCGAGCGACTCCTGACCCTGGCTTCGCGCCCACCCATCGAGACGACTCGGCGGTCTGGCTCTACACCTCGGGCTCCACCGGCTTTCCGAAGGCGGCAGTTCACAAACACCACGACTTCGTCTTCAACGCGCTGACGTACGCCTTGCCTTTGGTGGGCTACCGCGCCAGCGACATTTGCGTCTCGGTGCCGCGGTTGGCGTTCGGGTATGCGTTGGGCACCAACCTGCTCTTTCCCCTCTTGGCAGGAGCAGCAACCGCGTTGTTCCGCGAGAAGCCGACTGCAGAGAAGTTGTTCGAGGTGATAAAGAAGCATCGACCCACGCTGTTCACCGCAGTGCCCACCGCGCTGAACCAGATCGTCAACGCGCCAGGGTTCGACCAGGTCGATTTCTCGAGCTTGCGAATCGCGCTCTCAGCAGGTGAAGCGCTTCCGTCCGAGCTCTACAATAAGTGGAAGGAACGCACCGGCGTCGAAGTGCTCGACGGCATCGGCTCAGCCGAGATGTTCCACATCTTCATCACCAACCGGCAGGGCGACGTGAAGCTCGGCTCGCTCGGCCGGGTCGTCGAAGGCTACGAGGCGAAGGTCTGCGACGACGAAGGCGCGACCCTGCCCGACGGAGAGATCGGCACCCTGTGGATCAAGGGCGACTCGATGGCGCTCGAGTACTGGCAGCAACATGAGAAGAGCAAGAGCACGTTTCGCGGCGACTGGTGTG
>JANOHG010000652.1:0-3114 GCA_031406375.1 Archangiaceae bacterium
CGTTCAACGAGATGACCAAGGCTTGCGAATGCGCGGGCGACGCCTGCTGTCCCCGTGGCTACGTGTTCGACGCATCGCCCAGCAAGCTCGCGTGCGTCTGCGCCGCCGACGAGTGCTGCCCGGTGGACTTCGTGTTCGACGCAGTGGCGAAGGATTGTGTCTGCGCGAAGGACGCGTGCTGCCCGCCCAATCACAAGTACAGCGCCAATGTTCGCGCTTGTGTCTGCATCGGCGATTCGTGCTGCCCCACCGGCTACAAGAAGGATCCCGATATGGAACGGTGCGTCTGCATCAGCAACGCCGCCTGCGGAGCCAACAACATCTGCGACATGGCCACCGGCGCCTGCAAGTGCCTAAACGACATGGGGTGCAAGGTGGGCAACTTCTGCAATTCGATCGGCTTTTGCCAGTCGATTGCCGCGTGCACCAGCAACGCGGATTGCCCGACGGCCTACTTCTGCGACATCACCAACAACCAGTGCATCCCCTCTGGGCCGTGCACGCTTGACGAGCACTGCCCGCTCGATCAGATTTGCAACGCGACGACCGCTGCCTGCAAGCCGGGCTGCCGCAAAGATGGAGACTGCGCGTCGAAGAAGACGTGCAACAACAACACCTGCACCAACTTCTGCCGCGAGAACTCGTACTGCCCAGTGAATCAGTTCTGCAACAAGACGACCGGCGTCTGTGCGGCGCGGGCGACCCGGCCAGACTGCAAGTCGTGCGGATCGTCGGCGACCGAGTGCGACTTCGGCGTCTCAGGCTCTTCGAGCTTCATCAAAGGCCACTGCCTTGGTTTCTTCAGCGAGGGGACGACTGCGCGATTCTGCGGGCTTGATTGCGTGAACAACGATGGGTGCCCAGCCGGCTTTGATTGTGGCGGGGTGATCTTCGATTGCTCAAGCTCGCTGTCGGCCTGTCAGGCGGTGCCCGGGCAGACGATCACCTGCAAGGAATTCCTGGTCGAGAACGAGATTGCTCCACTGAAGTTCTGCACTGACTCGACCGGGTTGCCGCATGAGTACCTCAAGGCGTGCGCGCCGAGCTCAGGCTTCTGCCCCGCGACCACCGCGCCCTAGTGGCTCTGCACAGTGAAGATGACCGGTTGGTCCGCACCCGTTCACCCCGAGCGTAGCCGGAGGCGAAGTCGAGATGGGATGAGGAGGCCGTTCCCTCCGACCGAGTAGAACTCGGTTGGAACGCACTCGAAGTGCAAGGAGGGAACGACCGTGGACCAACTTACCCCAGAAGCAGTGACGATCGGATGCGACCTTGGAGACCGGAAGACCAGTATTTGCCTGTTGTGGCCGGACGGCCGGATCGAACGACCGAAACCGGTCGAGACGACCGTCGAGAACATGCGCATGTTCTTTGCGACGCAGAAACCAGCACACGTGGTCATCGAAGTGGGGACGCACTCGGCGTGGGTCGCCGAACTGGCCGAGAGTCTGAAGCACCGGGTAACGGTGGCGAATCCTCGAAAAGTGCAGCTGATCTCCAAAGGCCAAACGAAGACGGACAGGAAGGACGCGGAGCTCCTGGCTCGGCTCGGCCGAGCGGACACGGCATTGCTGTCCCCTGTGAAGCATCGGGGGCAGCAGACTCGAGCGGATCTTGCAGTGTTGAAGTCGCGCGATGCGCTGGTAGCGACACGAACCCGGATGGTGAACCTCTGCCGAGGCATGGTGAAACCAATGGGCGTTCGGTTCCCCAAATGCACCGCCGAGTCGTTCTGGAAACTACGGCACATGACTCCGGAGCTGTTGAAGCCCGCACTGAATCCGATCTTCGACGTACTCGAGAGTCTGAAGGTGTCGATCGCCGCGCACGAGAAACAGGCCGAGGAACTGGCGAGCACCAGGTATCAGGAGGAGATGAAGCGGGTGCGCCAGCCGAACGGGGTGGGGCTACTGACCGGACTTTGCTTCGTGCTGATGATCGAAGATCCAAAGCGGTTCGCACACAGTCGGGAAGTCGGACCGTTCCTCGGCCTGGTGCCGAGGAGGGACCAATCAGGGAAAGGAGATCCGCAGCTGGGGATAACAAAGAACGGCGACCCGTTTCTGCGCCGGATGCTGGTGAATTCCGCGAACTACATCCTGGGGCCCTTCGGGAAGGAGAGCGACCTGAGGAGATGGGGACTGGAGCTGGCAAAGCGAGGAGGAAAAAACGCGCGGAGTCGGGCGAAGGTGGCGGTGGCCAGAAAACTCGCAGTGCTACTGCACGCGCTATGGGTAAGCGGGGAGAAATACGAGCCGGTGCGCCGACCCGAGAAGATTCAGGAAGCGGCGTAGCGGCACTGAGGGAAGAGGAAAACGAAAAACAAGAACCACCAATTCAAGATCTGAGCAGCACAACCACGAAGGTAGTGGCATTCACGAACATCCCAGAATCGTCCCGTCCGGGTGACTGCGAGCGCCCCTTGAGATTTCAAGCTCGAAGTCGAGATGGCAGCACCCAGCCGGTACGTACCCCAATGTGCACCGGGCCCACGGGCCCCTCGACGAGTGCGGATGGAAGCGAGACAACCGGGATCTTCGCGAGTGTCATTACCGACGTGGTCGCGCTGACTGAAAGGCTCACGAACAATGACGACGCGGCAGTGCCGCGAACAAAAGTGTTGCTTGACTCGGAGCGGCCTCCTCATCGAAGGGGCGGCATTCTCTGCAGGCGACTTGTCCGGGCCACGAGCGAGACGAGAAAGAGACCTCCAGTCACCCGCGACTAGCGCCTCTTTCTTGGCTCGACTCCAATTCTTGACTTGGCGCTCTCGTGTCAGTGCGTCGTCTCGCGATGGAAACTCCTCGCTGAACACGAGGGCCACGGGCTTGCGGAGCGCAGTGTAGCCGCCGAGCTCTCCACTCTCGTGCTGAGCCACCCGTCTTTCCAGGTCATCTGTATGGCCTACGTAAAGAGTCCCGTCGGAGCAACGGAGGATGTACATCCAAAACCCGAGCATCGCTCAAGCGTAGACGGGCGGGCTGACACGCTGGCGAGCGACTCCCTCGACTTCGCGCCCATGGCGCTACGCTCGGGATGACCGGTTGGTGCCGCTCCCACTAGGGATGAACGTTGGGGCCTCAACCGGTCATCATCACTGTGCGGAGCTACTAG
>JANOHG010000094.1:0-2100 GCA_031406375.1 Archangiaceae bacterium
CACATACTGCGCCTCGGCGCTCTTCTTCAGCTGGACGAGCAGTGCGATGTGCTCGTCGTTGATGACCAGCGCTCGCTGTACGACGAATAGGTCATCGAAGAGCATCGAGGCCACCAGGCGCAGGCGCAGGCGCACCGCAGCCAGATCTTCTCGCACTGCCGCGGTCTGCGCCTCGGCGACTTCTCCTCTGAGTCCTCGCTTGCCCGGAAACGGAATCATCTGGCTGAGCTCAACCGCCTGACCGAACCGCACCGGTCCCGCGACGCTCAATGGCGCGAAGCTGTAAGACAGCCGAGGGTCCTCCAGCGCTGTTTCCTGTGGGAACCGGGCGAGGGCCGCGCCGAGCGAGTGCTCTGCCGCCGAGACCGTCGGGTTGCGCGTGAGCACAAGAGCCATCAACTCCCGTCGATCGAGTGCCTCGCGCTTCAAGAACGACGCGAGCGCGTCGTCCCCACGCAGCCGTGGCGCCTCGCTGGCGGCGAAGGCGGGTGTGAGGGTCGCAACCGCGACGATGGCTGTTGTCAGCGCCGCAACTGCACCGTGCAGTGGCGGTTTCAGCTTGTTGCTCGACATGGTGATCGCTCCTGATGGACACGTAAGCCGTCCCCGGAGCAATGCACCGGCGACGCGGAAACAGCGGGCAACCGGGCGGCTCACGAAGCCGAATCCCGGACGCCCGCGCCTCAAACCGCGGGTGTCGAACTCAAATCAGAAGCGATTGTGTCTGGCGCAGAATCGGCGGCCCTGAGTCGGGCTTGTCGCGGAGCAGGGCCAACGACAATTTCAGCGGACTCGACGGTGCAGCTGCGAACGACCAGGCAGTCGAGACTGCGTGTGGCGGTGCAACCTGGGTTGGCCTCGGCGCTTCGGACGCTGGCGGCTCGACTTCGTGGTGCTCAACGGTGCAGCAAGTAGAGCTCACCGAGGACTCGGAGGCTGGCGCTGTGGGCTCTTCTTCCGGACAGCAGCATTTGGCTCGCGCCACGCCATCGCGGCAGGTGAAGAGGGAGTAAGCCGAAGCCGTGCTCGAGGCCATCACGCCCGACAAAAGCAGCAGCACGCCGACCTGCCTGAGCGTTTGCTTGAGCACCATCCGCTTCGTACCCTATTGCGCCGGTCGAGTTTGTGCCACTGCTGATCGAGCTCGGTACTGGCAGATCTTCGACCCAAAGAATCTCGCTTGGACCAGCACGGGAAGGTTGGAAGAGGGCCGTGGCTCACTGATGTTGGTTCGCTTCGATGAATCGCGTGTTTGCTGTCGGCGGTAATTTGCCCACTGTCGAGCAGTTCGATGTGAAGACCGGACAGTGGACAGCGCTCGGCAGGCTTTCCAGCCGCATCAGCGCAGAGGAGGATGCGGTGGGCCTTTCCGCAGGTCGGCTGCTGTTCCTCCTTTCTCTGTGCTCGTCGAAGCGAAGTGCAGCGACGGGTCACCACAAGCAGCGAATTGACCCCCCGGTCAGTCCACCGGTTGACCTCTCCCAGCGCCCGCGCTGTAGTACGCGCCTTTGGGAAGGAGACTCACCTGTCAAACCGTGTGACCCAACGTGCGCCGGCCGTCTCAACGGGAGCTCCGGCGCCCGCTGCTGCGCCTCCACCCGTGCCGGCAGCTCCGGCATCGTCGACCCCTGCCGAGGCCCCGGGGTGGCAGCCCAAAGCGACGCAGGCCGCGGTGAGCGCGTTCTTCGACCCGCAGCGGCGCGACTACAACCCAACCACCGCGCTCGCGATGGCCGAGATGTCGAAGCTCGTCTACGTGAAGTGGGACGGCGACGCGAAGCTCGGGCAGGCGATGACCAACCGCCTGAAGACCTGGGGGTTCGATGAGCCCACCCGGTTCAACAGCCAGGGCGCCCAGGGGATCATCACCTCGAACAAAGACTGCATCGTGGTGTCCTTTCGGGGCACCGAGTTCCAGAAGCTCGAAGACCTGGTCTACGACGTCAACGCTTCCCGCACGCGCCAGGGCTACGGCGAAATCCACACCGGCTTCAACGACGCGCTCCAGGCAATCTGGCCCAAGATGTCCGCCGAGCTCACCCGCCTCCAGGGGCAGAGCCAGCGCCCCGTCTTCCTCACCGGGCACAGCCTGGGCGGCGC
>JANOHG010000653.1:0-2350 GCA_031406375.1 Archangiaceae bacterium
CCCGCGGCGATCCAGTTGCGCACGTGATGGAACCGAAGTGGCCGATCACCTTGACGGTGCAGGTCGCCTGGGCCGAGATGGATGCCTTTGGCCACGTCAACAACACCGTCTACCTGCGGTGGTTCGAGTCGGCGCGAATCATGTATTTCGAGAAGCTCGGCGTGGCCACCACCACCGGGGCGGACGCGAAAGCCTGGCCATTGCTTGCCCACTCGTCGATCGACTACCGCGCCAAGGTCGTCTACCCCGATACGGTCGAGATCCACGCGCGAACGACCAAGCTTGGCAATACGTCGTTCGCGATGGCTTATCGCGCTTTGTCACAGCAACAACAGAAGGTCGTCGCCGAGGGTGAGGCGGTGGTGGTGATGGTCGACCCACGCAGCGGCACGAAACGCGCGCTCGACCCCGAGCTTCGCTCGAAGATCAGCGCGCTCGAAGGGCTTTGATCCACCGCTCACTTGGTCACGGCGCGGGTTTCCTCTTAGCGCTGCGCCACACGCCGCCCGCGGTAAAGGCGCCCCAGCCCCACCTGAGCCAGCGCAGCAAGGCCAGCGCGAGCCAAAGCGACCAGCCGAGCATCGCGCCGCGGTACACCAGCATCGGCGCTGAGATTACCGTGCCTTGAGGAAGCAGATCTGCCGTGCGATCCGCGAACCATCGCAAGCTGCTCGCGGTCGAGCCGTTTCCGGTGACGTGCATGTCAGGCTGCCCCAGCAGGCCCTGGTAGATGCTCGCGAAAAGAACTCCGATCGCGACCAACGTCCATCCTGCGAGCATCAGCTGCCGCAGGTTGAACCAAAGCGGTGACAGCTCTGGCTTCATTTCCCTCCAACCGAGGATGAGCAGCCAGCCGACCACCAGCGCCGCGGCGGAAATGTCGACCTGCGAAAGACCCAGGGTCAGCAGTACCCACGACGCGGTTCTCAGCGGCGTCAGCTGCACGCGGCCCAGACCCACCGAGACCAACAGCAGCACCAGCAACATGCTCCAGAACAGCACTGCCGGCCCCATGCGCGGCCCGCTGACGAACAGCACCCAGCGGTCACGCGAAAGTTTGAGCTTCAAGTCTGCGTTCGCGCTCGGAGTCCCCAGATCCACCTTCGGGGTGCGCCAGTTGAAGAAGATTCCTGAGCTCTGCCGCCACGTCAGCACCACCGATTGCGAGCCGGGCACGAGGGGAATCGCCACCTTCGGCCCGTCCTGTCGAATCGGTTGGGCGGCGCCGTTGATCGTCACTGATTGCAACTGGGCGTCGTCGGGCAGCGTGAAGACATGCTGGCCGCCCCGTGAGCTGCGCAGGTTCGCCGTCAGCGTCGCGTCGGTGGCGCGCAAGCCGGGCGTCACCGTCAGCTCGCTTTGATCAATGGTGAGGCTTTGCCCTCGCACCCCGGCTGGACGAACGACGTCGACCGTCACCGTCTCACCTGGCCAGGGGTGCCACTGGGGAAGCCGCGCTCCCGAATCATCTTGCGGGTGGATGATGGGAATCCCCGCAAGCTCGACGTGCCAGACGGGGGTGACGTTGAGCCGCCAGACTTCAACCCAGGGCAGCCCGCCGGGCGCTTTCAAGGTGATCGGCGATTTTTGCTCAAGCACGCTCGTCCAACTTGCTTCGGTCGCTTGTGGTCCGATGTTCACCAGCGCTTTCCCATTTTGAACCCGGACGTCGAGCGTGGTCACCGACTCGCCTGGCAGCAGAGGAACCTCGAGCACCACTGCCGACCCCGAAGGCGTCAGCCGTCGCACCCGCGTCTCTACCGTCCACTCGAGGCCCAGCACCAACTCGCGCTCGACGCTCACGAATGCTGGCAGCGCCGACGACGCAAGCGGTGCCACGTCCTTCTGGGCGGCCAAGCCCGCCTTTCGAGACAGCTGCAAATCGTCATCTGCCAGGCCATCTTCATGCAGACCATCAAGCGTCCAACCATCGAGCTTTGCTTCGACGCGGTGGCTCTTCAGGGGTAGGCCCAACTGCACCGTTTCGCGCGCGGGCAGTGCGCCTTCCATCAGCACGACGTGGGTACCGGCAGTCACCGCCAGCAGCAGCTTCCCATCGGACATTCGCAGCATCCCCGAGGCTGGCTTGCCATCGAGCACGACGTGCTCTGGGGTCCACTGCTGCGCGCTGCCAGGAAGTGGAACCGCGGTGTTCGCCGCGGCATGGATCTCGAGCCTGAGCTTGAGCTGGGTCGCGCTCGCCTCGATGAACAACCGGGGACTCGAAGCGCAGTGCGGCAGACAGCTCGGTTTTTCCAAGAGCCGGGTGCGCAGCTCATTGAGCATCTCGGGCGAAGGCACGGGCTCTGCTGCGAATGACTGCCCCGAAAGAATCAGCATCAGCGCCGCG
>JANOHG010000119.1:0-3313 GCA_031406375.1 Archangiaceae bacterium
CCTGGGGACACCCGTTTGGCGACCTGGTGCTGAAGGAAGTCGCCCAGGTGGCCCGCAAGGTCCTGCGCGACGTCGATTTTCTGGCGCGCTACGGGGGCGAAGAGCTGGTCGCGTTGCTGCCCGAGACCTCGCTTGAAGAGGCGTGCATCGCAGCCGAGCGGATGCGGAAGGCCGTCGAGTCGCTGCGGCTGCCGTTCTCAAGCCCAGGTAAGCCGACCGCCGAAGTCCGGTGCACCGCGTCGATCGGAGTCGCCACCTACCCCGCTCCTGGCGTCGACGCGCAAGGTTCGCTCGTCTCAGCTGCTGACGAATGCCTTTACGCCGCGAAGCAGAATGGGCGAAACCAGGTGCAACCGCATGAACATTGACCGACCGCCGCAAGGCAGTTACTCGAAGGGCTTGATGGCTCGCATTCTCTTGCTGATGGTGTTGGGACTGGGTGGATGTCGTGCAGATCGCCTTGACGCCCCTGATGACGCTTTCCGGTTCTTTTCTTCGGCGATCAAGCGCGGCGACGTGAACGCAGCCTGGGAAGCGTTGTCTGCCGAGACGCGAACGGCGCTCGAAAAAAGGAGCAAAGCGGTTTCCGAAGCCTCGAAGGGGGCGATTAAAGATGACCCCAAGATGCTCACCTTCGTTTCGGGAGTGAAGGTTCAGCCGATTGGCGAGGTAAAGGTGCTGAAGGTCGACGGCGCCACCGCGCTGATCGAAGTCACCGACCCGTCGGGCAAACGAGAGCAGAAGATGGTTAAGGTCGACAACCGCTGGTACGTCGACATGATGGACAGCTTGAATTCTGAGGCAGCTGCACCGTGACTGATCGTTTGAAGGGACGAAAAGATGTGCCCGCAGTCGAGGTCGTTCGGCGACCCGTCAACAGCAGTTCGCGTCCCGCGGTGAGCCCCGTGCCTTTGGCCCCGAAGCCGATTTCACCGCGACCCCTGGGCGCCGTGGTGCCTCCGCGACCGACGGGCTCGATCGCCCCTCGCCCAATTGGAACGCGCCCCGCGGTGAATGCGCCTGCGCCCGTGGCCGAGCCGGCGCGCGCCGGAAGCCCGACGAATCGGTTTGCGCCTAGAGGGCCTCCGCGGCCGCCGCCAACCGCCGAGCAAATCGACCTACTGGCACGCAAAGAACATGTGCCGGCACGCATCGCCAAAGGTGAGCTCGAAGGGAAGATGAAGGTGCGAATCTGGCGGAAGCTGCACAAGGAAGAAGCCGCACGGTTCGACCTGGCCTACGCGCTGATGGAGAAACACCCGTCAGTGCCACTGGCTGAGGCATTCGGCTGCGTCCAAAGCGGACTGCCGCTCGAGGAATTTCTGCAGCGGCGCGCGCGCGTCAAAAAGAAAGAAGAAGTGAAGGTCGCCCGCACCGCCGTCAATGGCGAAGAAATCGACTCGTTCATCGGCACCTTCATCACCAAGCAAGAGCAGCTGGCCTTCGTTCTCGCCGAACGAACCCTTCTCGACGCGATTCTCGAGACGCAGCCGGTGTCGTTCAAGCTCGAAAAATCGGGGCGGCTCGAGAAGCTACAGGTGGTGACGTTGACGAAGAAGGCGGTGTGGGAAAAGTGGCTCAGCCAGCTCGAGCGCGAGCCGAAGCTCGCCCAAAAACCGATGCAGGTTGCCCGGCAGCCTGCGCGCCGCCCGGTCAGCGATCCGCGACCCTTCGTCGATCACCTCACCAAGCCAGTGAAGCTGACGCTGCGAAATGGGCTCACGCTCTCGTTTCCGCTTCGGGCCGTGGGACCGTTCGATTTGTTGTGCGGGCCTTCGGACGACGAGGTGTTCTTCGTGCCACTGCATTCGATCGTCGAGTGGGCACCGGTTTAACCGCAGCGAGCCCTACTTTCTGCCGCGGTAGGCTGCCAGCGGAATCACCTGACTGACGTGGGTGCCGGCATGCGCCGACTGGGCGCGGCGAATCAGCAGGGGAATGTCACCCTCGCCGCGTTCGACGGCCAACCGCAAGTCTCCCAGCCGTTCGAGGTGCCGACGCATCGGAACGCCTTCGGGCGCGAGCGAGACGATGTGGCGCAGGTAGCTCTCAGCCAACTCGAGCTGCGCTTCGGCGCGATCGAGATCTCTTCGCGCGAGCGAAAGCCAGGAGGCGGTCTCTTCAGCGACCAGCTGAAGCTCGAACGCCAGGCTGAGAATCAGCCGCCCCTGGGCGGAGTCTGCGGCGACCCGTTCGAGCAAGACCTTGTGATGTCGCGTGTCGCCGCGCTCGGTATAGGTCCCGTGAATGACTGCGTTCCACTCACCCTTGACCCCCCCCGACAGCAGCGCGCGACGTGCAAGCCCCCGAGATACATCGCCCAGCGTGACCACCAGCGCGTCATCCTCTGCGCGCGTCGGGTAGGCGTGGCGCGTCGCCAGAGCGCTGAACCCCTGCGGCGCCACGCGAACGGTCGCCGCGTGTGCGACCTCGCCGAAGAGGTGAGAAATCACCGCACCCATCGCTTCGCCCAGCCCGTCGGGACCATCGACGTGTTCATACGCATTTCCCGAGGGCAGCGTCAGTGCCTGCAGCACCTCAGCCACGTAGTGCCGCGCCAACCCGAGTGCATGCACCGAGACGCCTTCTTGCGAAATCCGAAGCCCCAACGAGTCGAAGGCTTCCTGAGTGTCGAGCCCAACCGACGGCTCGCCGTCGGTGAGCAACAGCAGCTTCGGGCGTCGGCCAGGAACCAGAACGCGTTGCAGCGCGCGCGCACCGAGCTCGACGGCATGGTGTAACGCCGTGCCGCGCCCGGTGCGAACGTCGCCGAGCGCGTCGGTCATCGCGCGCTTTCCTTTTGCGTCCATCGCCGTCACGCTGACGCGCTGCTCGGCGACGCCGTCGAACAACAACAAGCCGAGGAAGTCATCGGGGCCCGCGAGCTCGACGAACTGCTGCGCCGCTTCGACGGCGGCAGCCAGGGGCGCTCCTTTCATCGAGCCGCTGCGATCGAGCAGCAGGTTCACCATCACCGGGGCTCGCGCCTCTTCTCCCGAGGCTTCGCCGCTGACAAGGATGTGGACCTCACGTCCTTCACCTGCACCCACTTCCACGGCCCACGCAGACCAATTCATATTTTCTGCTCCTCGATACCCATTCTCGGCTGCTGGCGCTGCCGCAGCTCATCTGCTCGAATCTTAAGTCGATGCGCAAGCTTCTGCGTCGCGTTACAATCACGCCCGAGGTACCACCCGTGACTACGTTCCGTTCAATTGCCGTTGCGCTGTGGGTGTTGACGGCAGGTTGCAAGAACGAGCAAGCCGCCAAGCCGGCGCTCACCCCATCCTCGGGCGATCGGGTGATCGAGCTG
>JANOHG010000195.1:0-2315 GCA_031406375.1 Archangiaceae bacterium
CCGCTGAAACTCGACGCGCGCCTCGAGGGAAAGGACCTGCGAATCAGAGGCAAGTTGTTCGACGGCGTCAGCGGCGAGGTGATGGTCAAGACCAAAGAGGCCTACCCGTGGGAAGGCGGATTGACGGTGGTTCTGCCTGAGCTGCGTGCGTTTCTTCCCGCGGGCGCAGTCCGTCAGGGTCTGACGGCAGGACTTTCAGGAACAGTCACCGGCAACGGGACCCTGAAGTCGATCGCTGATTCACACCTCGCAGCCGAGCTGACGACGCTGTCGATTCAGCGGGGTGAGCTGGGCGCCACCAACGAGTACCCGGTGGTTCTCAAGTGGGACGCAGGTCGGCTCGAGGTCGTGAGCTTCTCGTTGCGTGGGCCAAACACTGCGCTCAACGCAGAAGGAACTTGGGGGCCAGTCAACATCGATCTGAAGGCACGGGGTTCGGTGGATCTGCGACTGCTCGAGTCTTTTGCTCCGCAGCTCGAGCGCAGCTCTGGGCGGCTGGATCTCACTGCGCTGCTGTCGGGAACCGTGAAGATTCCGACAGTGGTTGGCTCTGCCGAAGTTCACGACGCGAAATTCCACGTGCGCGAGCAAGTGATGGCGGTGCGCGCTTTGTCGGGCAAGGCCGAGTTCTCGGAAGCCCGCGTGCTGCTCTCGGACTTCGAGGGATTCTTGAACGATGGGCGCATTCGAGGTCGCGGAGACATTCGACTTGAGCGCTTCGAGGTGAGAGCGGTCGAGTTGGGAATCGATCTCGAAGAGGTCACTTTGCAGCCCCGGCCTGATATGCCGACCTCGGTCAGCGGCAGTCTGCTCTTCTTCGGCAAGCCAAGCGCGTTTCAGCTCGCTGGCTCGTTAGATGTGCTGAAGCTGCGTTACACCCAGCCGTTGGACCTCGAGTCTCTGCTGCGAAAAGCGTCGCTGCGGCTCCCTCCGTCGGACGATCGTCCCACCGAGTGGCTCAAGTTCGACGTCAGCCTCGACGGGACTGAAGGCGACATTCGAATCGACAACAACCTCGCCAAGGCACGGCTGACCGGAAAGCTGAAGCTCGCGGGCACGAATGTGAAGCCGGTGTTGTTGGGAGCACTCGAGACCGTCGAAGGCTCGCAGGCCTTCGTGCGCGGACAAGCGTTCTCAATCTCGCGCGGCGTTGTTCAGTTCGCGGCACAGGACACGACGTTCGATTTGACCGCGCAGTCGCAGGTGCGCGAGTACCTGGTGCGGGTAAAAGGCTTTGGCAAGCTCGATGATCCCAAGCTGTCGCTGAGCTCAGAGCCCGCGCTGCCCGAGGCCGACGTCGTTTCGTTGCTGACCCTTGGGGTGACTTCGCGTGAGCGTGCTACCGCCCAAGCAGGTGCCGGTCTGGCCGCCGACGCGCTGTTTCAAGCCAGCGGGCTCGAGCGCGAAGTCCAGCGCTTCCTCAAAAAGAACGTCGGGCTCAAAGATCAGGTGGTGCACTTGTCGACCACCTTCAACGAAGCGACCGGGCAGGCCGAGCCGTCGGTCAGCTGGGAATCGAAGGTGCTCACCGACAAGCTGAAGGTCGGCATCAGCCAGCCTGTCACCGGCCGCGGCACCAAGGCGCAGGTTGAGTACAAGTTCAACGACAAGGTCTCGGCGCGGGCGCAGTGGGACAACCAAAGCCAGGAATCGTCTGTCGGCAACCCCGGCGTCGACTTGAAGTTCCGCTTCGAATGGGAATGAGCCTGCTGTTCGCCGCCCTGCTCGCGCAGGCTTTGGAACCAAAGCCCGACGCAGGTGTTCCGACCCACGCGCTTGTCGAAGAAGTCGAGTTGCGGCTGCAAGCGGGTGGCAACCCCAAACTGCTGGACGACGCTCCAGGCCTGGTGTTGGTGCGAAAGGGCCAGTGGCTGTCGATGCGCCCGGTGCGGCGCTCGATTGAGCGCTTGATGGAAACGGGCCGGTTCGCGGACGTCGAGGTGTTTGCACAGCAGCTGCCTAAGGGGCTGCGGGTGATCTTCGAGCTCAAGGCCCGCCAGACGATCGGCGCGGTCTACGTCGAAGGAAATCGAACGTTGAACGACGCCGAGGTGTTGGTGCTCACCCGCCTTTCGCCGGAATCCGAGTTCTACCCCGAGCGAGCGGCTTCGGCGCGCGAGGCGATCTTGCAGGCCTATCGTCGTAAGGGGTACCGCGATGCACAGGTCGAAGTGCAGCAAACCCAAGGAGAAGCAGGCGTCGATGTGGGTTTTGTCGTCGAAGAGGGGCTGCCGACCCGCCTCAATGGGGTGGTCGTGGCGGGAGACCCCGGGATCCCGATGCTTCGGCTGATGCGCGTGCTGGATCTCGAGCTG
>JANOHG010000199.1:0-4365 GCA_031406375.1 Archangiaceae bacterium
CCCAAGCCTTGTGTCACTCTGCCTGGTGAGTCGATCCGCGAGCGCGCCATGCGATGTCATGAAGAGCAAGCTGAAGCACGGGAAAAAGCGCGATCTGAAGCACGTGAGAAAGACTGACTCATCGGCCAATCAGCGCGCGGGCTGGTACGCGCTGTTTGAGATTCTAACGCTTGTAGGTGCCGAGCGAGAGGTTTGGCAACATCCTCCGAAGCAGCCGATTGCCGCGACCTTCATGTCGCATTGATTCCATCGTCAGCCGCCTCGGGCATTTGCCTGTGTTCAGCAAGGCGGTCGATCCTCGATTCATCCCTTCAGCGCGGCGATCGGCTCGAGCCGCACCCGGGGAATCACGACTACGGGGTAGGTTCCGCGAGCGCATGCTCGAGCTCGCGAGCGGTGATCTCGAGGTCCTTGTCCGAGTGAGGCGCCTCGGTGAGCAGGGTCTCGGGCTCCCAGGAAAACTCGGCCTGAGGCAACGCCAGCATTGCCTTGACCGCCGCCTCTGAATTCTTCCCTGCGAAACTGGCGAAGACCGCGCGGCCCTTCTCGATGTGCAGGTACCCTTCTTGGGGTCCGTTGCGGATCATCAGCCGCCCGGTTTTGCGCCCTTTTCCGAGCAGCTTGGCCAACTCGCCTGCCGCAAGCTCGTCGTAGCTGCCCCGCACTGTGTGCCCAGGGCCGCCGTTCTCAATGCGATCGACGTACAAGCCCTTGACCACTGCGGCAGTCGCCTCTGGGTCGATCGGAGTCGCGACGAAGGCCGAGACCCCCGCGTTCGCGAGTCGATCGCGCGTCTGTGGATCTGTCGGTTCGCCCACGACCAGAATCGGAATCGACGCGCTCTCAGGTCGGCCGCGCACGAAGCCAGCGAGGTTCACCAGATCCTGAACGCCGTAGGCAAGCCCCACCACCACGGTGTCGGCTTCGCCCGCCAGCACCGCGTCCACCACGCCATCCAGCTTGATCACCGTGTGGACGACGAGACCGATCTTGGTCGTCGCGTCATTCAGGTCGGTGCGTACGCCTTCATCGGGGTCGGCAATGATCACCATCCGACCATCGGTGTCAACGCGCTGGCGCAACAGATCGCCGCTTTGCAGGTGAGCGATCGTGTCGACAACCACCGGGTCATAGAGTTTTCCGGCTTCAGCGCGCAGATGATCGAGCGCTTCGGCCTTCGTCAGCAGCCGTTCGAAGGGGTTGGACGGAGTCCGGGTGAGATCGAGGAACGCGTCGACCGCGGCGATGATCCGCGCTCCGGCGCAGATCACTTCGCCCTTGGCGGCCTGAGGAACCCCACTGCCATCGTACGCTTCATACAATTGTGCGAGCACGGTGTTGACCCCTCCGTGCAGGTGCACGGTCTCGAACAACTTGATCGGCGCGCGGACGTAGCGCTTTGCATCGGCCTTCAACTCGGGGTTGTTGGCAAGCGCGGTGAGGGTGAAGTGCTTGTCCGAACGCTTTCCCAGATCGTGCAGGTAGGACGCGATCGAAATATGGGCGATGTCGCGCGGCGGCAACGCCATTCTGCGAGCGATCAACGCCGACTGACGCGCGACCTGCGCCGAGTGGCCACGGAACTCTTTGCGATTCATCTCCATCAGCCCAACGAGGATGTTCAACGTCTCGACGAAGTCGGTTTCTCCAATCGTGCCGCGCACAGCTCCGAGCGCCTCGCGCAGCAAAGTGGGGTTCGCACGAGAGCTGCTGCCTCGACTGCTCGAAGGCTCGCGGCCGCTTCCATCGAGCATCACCGACTGGCCGGGATTCGAACCTGGAATCGGGCTGCTGCGCGAATCGCTGTCGTACGCGCGCTGCATCGTCGACACGTCGTTGCGCAAGGCCTGCACGCCGCCGTGCTCGAGCGCCGAAAACGCGGTGTGGTCGCCGTAGTAGTGCTTCTTGATCGCGGCCAGAATTGCGCTGCGCACGCCAACGTACGCGAACACTTCCTCCATTCTGGTAACGAGGGTTATCTCGGCGACCAAGCCCACGTTCTGTGGCTCTGCCATCACAATCGAAAGGATCTTCCGTTCGGAATCGAGGGCGAGGGGCAGAAAGCACTGTGCTTCGCACATCCGCACCGGAACCCTGTCGAGCACATCGGGCGGAATCTTCGCCTTCGCGAGCTTCTCGGCCGAAACAAACCGGGTCTTGAACTCAGCGGCAAGGAAGCGCAGCAGCGCGACTTCCTGGATGAGGCCAAGATCCACCAGGCAGTCGCCCAAGCGGTGACCGGTAATCTTCTGCTGCTGCAGCGCTGATTCGATCGCCTCGGTCGATACGAGGCCAGCTTCAATCAGCTGTTCGCCCAGACGCTTCGCCATCGCGAGGCTAGTTGCCGGTTTCGGGCTTGGGCGAAGTTTCGGCCGGCAGCACCGGCTCGCCGGCCAACATGCTCAGTGGCTTGAAAGTCAGGTCCTTTGGCAGCGATGGATCACGGGGTGACGACTTCTCGACTGGCTTGTGCTCGGCAAAGGTTTTGGAATCGTCCGAATGACGCGCGCGGAAGTCGACCCGCGGCCGCTTCTCGACCTGTGGTTTCTTTTGCTCACGCTCGCGTTCCCGGGGCGCACCACCGCCTGACTTCTGAGCTACGCGTTCGTCAATGTACTGATCGAGGTGCCGCAGCAGCGCGTCCAGCCCCTGCGCGACCTTCGGGTCGTCGAGAAGCTCGAGGATCCGCTGCTTGATTGCGCGATGACCGCCTTTTTCGTGGCGCGGCGCCTCGTGCTTCGGCTCAGCGACAGGCGCGGCCGGCGCGACGTAGGCGAACTCTTTCGCGTCAATCGGAGCTGGATCCAGGCGCTCGATCGCGTCGATGACCAGCTGCGGCTTGCCGTGGAACGCGATCACCTTGCCTTTCACGAGCAGGTAGTCGTCATCACGGAAGGCGGTTTCGGTGCCTTCGACCCCATCGAAGATTCGCGAGTCGACTTCACCCGTCTTGTCGACCAGCGCGAGGGTGAGGAAGGTCTTCCCGGCGCGGCTGGTGACCTTCTCTTTACCCGCCGCCTTGAAGACGGTGTGGACGGTGTCCCCGATTTTCAGGTCCCGGGCGTAGATCTTCCGGATTTTCTCTTCGCTTGAATTCGTCGCAGCTTCGTCTGTCTGGCTCACAGTGCGGTGCCTTATACGCCTTTCCATTAGGATGCGACCCCCATGAATCTGCTGCTCGCTCTGCCCCTGCTCGTCTTGTGTGCTGATAACGAACCCCCGAAGGAGATCGTCAAGGAACCCACGTGGGCGTTGGCTGCTGAAGACGAGGGGATCAAGATCTACTCGCGCCAGAAGGAAGGCGAATCAATCGCCCAGATGAAGGCGATGGGGATAATCGACGCAACACCCCACGAGGTGTGGAAGGCGATTCGCGACTATTCGAATTATTCGAAGACGATGCCCTACACCGAGGTCTCGAAGGTGATCGCCTCGGAAAATGGCGACAAGACGATCTGGTTCTATTCGGTGGTGAATGCGCCGCTGGTCGACCGTCGCGACTACGTGATCAAGCTCATCGACGAGTCCAACTGGAACGATGGCGCTGGCTTCTTGAAGGTCACCTGGACGGGGTGGAATGAGAAGGAGAAGGGGGTGCCAGAGAAGAGGGGTTGCGTGCGGGTGAAGATCAACGACGGCCACTGGCTGCTTGAGCCTCGCGAGGCGGGCAAGAAGACGTTCGCGACCTACTACGTCTACACCGATCCAGGAGGGTCGCTGCCCAAGTGGATCGCCAACAAGGCCAATGGCACCGCCGTGCCCAACGTGTTCGCGGCGATTCGAACAGTGGTTTCGGACGATCGGGCGAAGGCCGCAGCCGTCGCGCCGAAGAAGTAACTAACTACCTCGAAAAGCCCGAAGTCTTCAGCGCTTCGGTCTGCGCGCCGCGAGCGTGGTGACGCGGATCAACAATGCGCCGACGCCGAACGAGGTTAGAATTCCAAAAACCCAAGCACCCTTGATCAAGAAATAGAACGCAAAGAATCCAAGCGCGAGCGTGGCAGCGATCCAGCCACGCAAGGCATTCGAGTGTCCCCGCTGGACGGTGACCTTGCGTGCGGTGACCAGCAGAGGGATCGCGCCTGCTTTGCGCCACACCATCGCGCCGTCTTCACAGACGTCGTCGTCTGCTTCGACCAGCCCCAACACATACGCTGTCTTCACTTCATCAAGGCTTTGATAGGTCAGCTGACCGTCCTTGTTCTTCACCGTGTAATTCACGACAGCTCCGCGCAGATTTGCTCGGCGATTCTCAGACCGTCGATTCCAGACGACACGATGCCTCCTGCGTAGCCGCACCCTTCTCCACCGGGGTACAGCCCCTTCATCGACACCGACTGCAGCTTCTCGTTCCTGGTTATTCGC
>JANOHG010000216.1:0-2209 GCA_031406375.1 Archangiaceae bacterium
CGCTGTTCGAGGCGAAGCGGATCTTCGTCGAGCAGCTGGGTGGGACGCTCGAGGTGATTGCCCAGGACGTAAAGCTTCAGGTCGACTTCGATCCGAGCCAGGTGAAAGCGTACCGGCTGGTCGGCTACGAGAACCGCGACATCGCCGACCGTGATTTCCGCAACGACAAGGTCGACGCGGGAGAGATCGGTGCCGGCCATAGCGTGACTGCGCTCTACGAGCTCGAGCTCAAGCCGGGAGCAGGCGACGGACTCGTCACCGTCCGCTTGCGCGCCAAGAAGCCGCGCGGCGTCGAGGCGAGCGAGCAGGCGTTTGCGTTCAAGGCGAGCGCGCTGGTCACCCGCTTCGACGAAGCGCCGGCAGACTTTCGTTTCGCGGCGGCGGTGATGGGCGCAGCTGAGATTCTCCGTCACAGCCCGCACGCGAAGGATTGGAGCTACGCGCTGGTCCAACAGCTCGCTCGCGGCGCGACCCCGGCAGGCAATGCCGAGCGTGAAGAGTTCCTCACGCTGCTGGCTCAGGCGCGGGCCGTGGCGGTGCCCGTGGCCACACGCTGAGCACCGAACAGGTGAGCGCCCCGTTACGACTGGCTCTCACGAGACGACCAAAAGAAGAACTGCGACATGTAGCCGGTGGCGAACGGGACTGGGCGGGGGATCGCCATCGGGTCGCGATCTGAAAAGGAACGAGATCCGCAGCAGCACCACTGCAATCGCGCGGAGTTAAGAGTCCAAGGGCACCATGAATTCCGGTGAGCAAGTCGTCCGCGGTGTTGCTCCAATCATTAACCCCCTGTGTCAGGGAAGTTGTCGCCTCGTTTGAGGCTGAGACCCCAGGGGGCGATGAACAGTGAACGACGTGAAGATCGCGTCTTCCCGTCGCTCATCACCGCCGTCGACCACCTACGAATGGGAGGTGGTCTGCCGCGAGGTCGTCAAGCTGAAGATTGAGCGCGAGATGGGGGCGGGCGTCATCGCGATTCCGCGGGCTTCGGCGGTCGGCGAGCGCGGATTTGCGACCGATCTGCTACCAGCGTTCGCAACCGCCCACGGTCACAGCAAGAAAAGTGTGGCCCTCCCCGGACTCGAACCGGGACGCCGGTTAAGGCAACGGATTTTGAGTCCGTCTCGTCTACCAATTTCGACAGGGGGCCCTGAGTGAAGCCTTCGCCCTATATCAACACAGGCCGCCAAGTGGATGACGAAGATGCATCTGGGCTGACTTTGTTGGTAAAGGCGCGCGGCAATGATCAACCTCGTGCTCTCGCTGGCCATCGGTCTTTGCATCGCCGTGTTGATCCACATGGGTTTTGACTTCCCCTGGGTCGCCGCGATCATCCCCGGCACAATCGCCTTCATCGCTTCGTTCATTCTCCTCGGCCGCCGAATCTTCCTGAAGCTGCAGGCGATCAACTCAGAGGTGCAGAAAGAACTGCAAGCGATGCCGCCCAACCAGCGCGAGCAAAAGCTGAAGATCGAAAAAGCGATCAAGCTGCTCGAGACCGCGCTGGTCTACGAACGCTGGCAGTTTCTGGTGGGTGCCGAGATTCACGGTCAGATTGGCATCATCAAGTACATGGTGAAGGACACCGAAGGCGCTGTCCCTGAGTTGGCGAAAGCCAACCCGCGCAACTACCTGTCGCAGGCGATGCTCGCCGCGATCGCATTTCAGAAGAAGGACTACCCGTCGATGGAGCGCCGCTTTGAGAGCGCCATCAACCACGGAAAAAAGGATGGTCTGATCTGGGCCGCCTATGCGTGGTGCCTTCTTCAGCTCAAAGAGAAGGACAAGGCGATCAAAGTTTTCGCGCGTGCGGTTGCGCAGAACCCTTCCGATGAAAAGCTCAAAGGCGCACTGACGGCGCTCCAGAACGACAAGAAGCTGAAGATGAAGGCCTGGGAGCCGGGCTGGTGGCAACTGGGACTCGAGGCCCCTCCGCAGCAACAGCCTGTGTTCGCAGGCGGCGGGCGCTCGATGCGGTTTCGACGCTAAGCGCGAATTGCGCGGCTAGACTGCTCGCCGTGTATGGCAGAGAAACCTGAAAGACTCGGCAAGTACGTTCTCGAGCGCAGGATCGCCACCGGAGGAATGGCCGAGATCTTCCTCGCCTCAGACGAGGCGGGCAAACGCTGCGTCATCAAGCGAATGCTCCCAAACATGGAGGACGAGCTGCAGTTCGCGCGGATGTTTCTCGACGAAGCCAAGCTCG
>JANOHG010000221.1:0-1415 GCA_031406375.1 Archangiaceae bacterium
CGTTGATCGTCGAGACGTTCTTCGAAAGCACTGGCCTCCTGTCGGTCGATGAGCTTAGAGACTAAGTCCGCAGGGCGGATGCGCGCGTCTCAGTCGCTACCGTCTACCGCACGTTGATGCTGCTGTCGGAAAGCGGCCTGGCCCATGCGCGGAACTTCGGCGACGGGCAGACGCGGTACGAGGCTGCCGTCGGCCGGCATCATCACGATCATCTGATCTGCACCAAATGCAGCGCGATCTTGGAGTTCGAAAACGATCGAATCGAAGCGATGCAGGACGCCGTCGCTCGCCGCCACGGGTTCAAAGTCACCTCGCACAAGATGGAGCTCTACGGGCTGTGCAAAAACTGCCAGTGATGCTGGCTGTGGTGCTGGCGGGTTGCGCGCACGCACCACCCGCGATGAGCGTGCATCAAGCGATCGGAGCGCTGCCGTTCGATGCAGTCGGAGAATGGTTGCCCGCGCGTTCATTGGGCCGTGTCACCGTCGTCACTTTCATCGCGACCTGGTGCTTTCCGTGTCTCGTCGATCTTCCGGTGTTGACGAGGCTGCAACGAGATCACCCTGAGAAGCTGGTGGTGCTGCTGGTCGGCATGGATCTCGAGGGGCGCAAGGTGCTCGAACCGTTCGCTGCGATGAACGAGCTGAAACTGCCGGTGATCGTCGCCAATGATCACGTTCGCGCAGGTCAAACCCCGTTCGGGCAGATCAAGCAACTGCCCACGCGGTTCATCTTTCGGAGCGATGGGACGCTGTCGTTCGCGTACGCGGGGGTCGCGCAGCCCAAGGCACTGATCGACGCGGTCGAGCGCGAGCTTCGCTGACTACTTTTTTCCGGCCGGAGCAGGTGCCGCCGCCGCAAAGTTCATCGCGAGCAAATGACGCGCATTGCTCTTCAGCCGTTCGGAGGACGACTTCTCGGCGATCACTGTCAGCGCGTCTTTGACCTCTTTGGCTTTCGAGTTCTCCAACAACTCGAGCAGCTCGGCGCGAATGTTCTCGGCAAACGCCTGCTCGTCGAGGATCGCCTCGCGCAGCCACGCGATGAATTCTGGAGCACCCCTCAGCACGTGGTTGTGCTCGAGCCGCTGGACCACATTGCGAATCAACTCGTTGTTGCCCACGTTCTCTTTGAAGAGCTCGCGCAGCGCCTTGACTGCTTCGACGTTGCCGACCAACCCCATCGCCTCAGCGGTGTTTCGGTACCAGGCGTAGCCGCGCGGCTTTTGCGTGCGCATCGCCGAGGCAATCGTCGCCAGCGCCTCCGAGGTGCCCAGGTGTGCCACCCCATCGCTCAGCGCGGACAGGAAGTTGACGTCCTGGTCCTTGCGCTGGATTTCGGCCAGCAGGTACTTGTGCCCTTCGGGGAAGTCGATCTTTCCGAGCAATGCCATCGCCGCCCGTCGCACGCGGATC
>JANOHG010000224.1:0-9137 GCA_031406375.1 Archangiaceae bacterium
GGCTGGCTATTGGGGTTGGGGTGCTTTGCGATTGCCAGAGGGCGGACGCGATGGCTGTCGTTGCTGGCTCCTGTGGCGCTGGCGATTGCCGTCATCGGCCCAGGTCGCGCGGAGCTCGAGGTGACGTTTCTCTCGGTTGGGCACGGCGATGCAATCGTCGTCAGCTCGCGCTCTGAGCACGCGCTGATCGACGGGGGTGGCGTCCCCAATGGAATTGATACGGGGCGACGCTTCGTGGTCCCCTTCCTGCGGCAGCAACGCATCAGCCAGCTGAAGCTCGCTGCGCTGAGCCACCCTCACCCAGACCATGCGCTCGGGCTGGCCTCCACACTGGGCGCGGTGCCAACCCAGCGACTTTGGCTGCCGGCGGGCGCGGGAGATGGGCCGCTGATCCGGATGGTGCGCGGGGCCGCGCGAAACGCAGCGGTCGAAGAGGTGCAACTCGGCCAGCAGCCAATCGCGATTGGAGCTGCCCAGCTCGAGGTTCTCGGCCCGCCCAACGACCGACTGTTACTCGAAGGAGTCAACGATCGATCGCTGGTGCTGAAGATTCAGCACGGCGAGGTTTCGATCCTACTCACGGGCGACGTTGAAGCGGCGGGAGAAGACCTGCTTTCACCCGGGGAGATAACCGTTCTCAAAGCGCCCCACCATGGATCTCGAACCTCGTCATCAGCAGCCTTCGTTCGCCGGGTGCGGCCGCGCCACGTCGTATTCTGCGTGGGTCGAAAGAACCGCTTCGGCTTTCCGCATCCCGAGGTTGAAGCGCGCTACCGGGCGGAAGGCGCGCACTGCCACCGCACGGATCTTGATGGTGCAATCACGGTCAAAAGTGACGGACACAGCGTCGAAATCGAAGCCTTCAGAGCGCCGTGAGCGGGTTCATCTGCGACGCGAAATCACGAACAGAATCACCCCCATCAAGGCGACGCCGATTCCAAGCAGCACGGGAAGAGGCAGCCCCGCATCGTCCTCGACGGGATCCGCTACCGAAGGCTGTACCGCTGGGGGATTGAGGGCGATGAGAGTTGGACCCGCATCAATTTCGACGACCGCCACGCCCGCGTCGAAGACCTCGACAGGTGGCTCGACGGCCACGGCAGGCGGCTCGATCGCGACGGTGGAATCCTTTGCAGCCACCGGTTCCGAAGCGACGCGCTTCTTTTCTTCGGCGGCTGCAACACGCGCACCTTTCGCGTCTTCAACCGCACGCTTCTTTTCTGCGCTGGCAGCCAGCCGCGCAGCTCTTGCTTCCCCAGCCAGTCGCTTCTTCTCGATGTCTGCCGCCTGCTTCGCCGCTGCGGCCTTGTCATTTGCCGTCTCGCCTTTCGCCACCGCGACGCCGGCATCGACTGCTTCGGCGAACACCAGCTTCGGCCGCTCGATGGGTTCCGGCATCGTTCCGTCGTCGAGTTTGGCAAGCATCTTCACCGTCGCCGGGCTCTTGACCTTGATTCGATTCTTGATGTCTCCGCTCATGTTCAATTCGGGCGTCACCTTGATCTGAACTTCGATTCCCCGCTCGGCGCGAAAGCTGACTTCAGAACCGGGCTTCCATTTGAAACCGCCTTCGGCCGCAACCACCGGACTGGCGGTGTTCCGAAACTCGAACTTCGCGTCGAGGCGGTGTTCTCCGGGCTGAACATCGCCGTGGAAGATTAGGTGAGCCCCCTCGCTGTTGAGCTTCTTCAAGTTCGACACGGGCAAGCTGCGACCGTCGAGGTTGAAGGTCGCTTCGACGAGGTCATAGTTGGGCTGATCGAGCCCAACGAACTCGACCCGGATCTTCGTTGGTGGTGTGCCCACCATCGCTTTCAACTGCCTCTCGAGTTCCTCGCGCGCCTGACGTTCCTGGTTTGACTCGGCCAGGACGACAGCCCACGGAAACAACGTCAGCAGCACGGTCAACCTGTACAAACGCATTGCGCGGTCTCCCATATCCCGGCGTCTTACTCCCGTGTGATCGGTGGTGCCACATCAGTACCGGGTCATTCAGTGGGAAGGTTCACCCGAGCTCCGCGACGCGCGCTCCAAACAGACGGTTCACCGACTCGAGCAGCTCGTCGCTAATTTGCACCTTCAGCTGCGTACCGCCAATCAGCGCCTCCGCTTCACCGGGCATCAAGAGCGCGACGGCGATGGGAGTCGCTCCGGCATGGCGCTTCACCAGCGCAGAAAGCTGCTGCAGTCTTTCGTCGGTCGCCATTGAGGCGCTCAGTCGCAGCTCAAGCCGCTTCACCCGCTTCTCACGCACTTCGCGCAGGCTCTGAATCTCTTCGACAATCAGCTCTGCCGAAGGCGACTCTTCGTCCCGGTTGTTGATCTGCACCGCGCCGGTGACGAGAATCGGCTCATCGCTCTTCAGCAGCGGCTCCCACTGATCGTACCCAGGGCGCGATCCCCCTTTGCTCCATTTGCCGTCTTTGCCGATGACGCTGCGGCCGGCTTCTCGTCCGGGGAAGCAGACCAGCTCGACGCTGCCCGACAAGTCCTCAAGCGTGACCCACGCCATTCGCTTTCCAGTCTTGGTCGGTCGCTCGCGAAGCTGAGCGACGACTCCCGCGACGGTGATTTTGTCTTCCCGACGCGCACGCTGAATGAACGTGATTGGCCGCGCGTAGCGCTTGAGCTCTTTGTCGTAAGCGTGCAGCGGGTGCCCCGAGACGTAAAATCCGATCGACTCTTTCTCGTGCGAGAGGCGCTCTTTCTCGCTCCACTCTTCGACGGTTGCGTATTCGTTCTTCAGCCCGCCCCCTTTGGGGCCTGCGTCGAACAGACCAAACAGGTTCTCTTGCCCGACTGCCTTGTCACGCTGGGTCGCTGAGCCACGTTCGACCGCACGTTCAATCGTTTCGAAGAGCTGTTTGCGCCCCCGCTTCTCGAAGTCGAACGCCCCAGCCTTGACCAGGGCTTCGACAACCTTCTTGTTCACTCGTCGGCTGTCGACCCGTTCACAGAAATCGAACAGATTCATGAAGTGACCTTTCTCGCGCGCCTCGAGGATCGCAGCGATCGCGCCTTCTCCAACACCTTTGATCGCGCCAAGTCCAAAGCGGATCTTTCCGTCGATCGCTCCGAAGGCGAGAAAAGAGTAGTTCACGTCGGGAGGCAACACTTCCTGGCCCTTCGAACGGGCCTCCGCGATGTGTGAAACGACCTTGTCGGTGTTGTCCTTTTCGCTGGTGAGCAGCGCGGCCATGAACTCGACCGGGTAGCGCGCCTTCAGCCAGGCGGTATGGATTGTTATCAACCCATAGGCGGCCGAATGCGATTTGTTGAAGCCGTACTCGGCGAACTTCTCCATCAGGTCGAAAATTTCGCCTGCGACTTTCGGGTCGACGCTCTTCTCTTTGCAGCCGGCGAGAAACCCCGCGCGTTCCTCGGCCATCACCGAGGCTTTCTTCTTGCCCATCGCGCGACGCAGCAGGTCGGCGCGGCCGAGCGAGTAACCGCCCAGCACTTGCGAAATCTGCATCACTTGTTCCTGGTAGACGATGACACCGTAGGTGTCTTTCAACACCGGTTCGAGCGCCGGATGTGGATAGACGACCTTTTCTCGCCCGTGCTTGCGGTTGATGAAGACATCGACCATTCCCGCGTCGAGCGGGCCCGGGCGGTAGAGCGCGCCAGCGGCAATGACGTCTTCGAAGCAAGACGGCTTGAGCTTGATCACCATCTCGGTGAACCCGCTGGACTCCATCTGGAACACGCCCCCGGTGTCGCCTGCGCTGATCAGATCGAACAGCGCCTTGTCGTCGATCGGGATTTTCTCACGCAGGATCTTGTCGGCATCGGCGCGACCACGGTTGACCAAGTCGAGCGCGTTTTGAATCACCGTCAACGTCTTGAGGCCGAGGAAGTCGAACTTCACCAGCCCCGCGGCCTCCACTTCGTCTTTTGCAAATTGGGTGACGAGAACCTTCTCACCCGGCGGCTGATAGACAGGGACGTATTCCCAAAGCGGCTTGTCGGCGATGACGACGCCTGCGGCGTGGAGGCCCGCCTGCCGGTGCAACCCCTCAAGCGCCAGGCCGATCTCGAGCACGTCCTTGGTGGTGATTTCTTTGCCATCCACCTCGGTCAGCTTGGTGGGCTTGTCGATCATCTCTTTGAGGCGTGGCTCGCCGGCGATTTCCTTTTCGAGGTCGCCATAGATTGCCTGCTTCAAGGTGATGTTCAGCACCTCGGGAACCAGCTTCGCGAAGCGATCGCCCTCGGAATACGGCAGGCCAAACACCCTGCAGACGTCACGCAACACGCTCTTCGCCTTCAAGCTTCCGAAGGTGATGATCTGCCCGACGTTGTTCTCGCCATACTTGCGCCCGACGTAGTGAATGACCTCGTCGCGGCGGTCCTGACAGAAGTCGATGTCGAAGTCGGGCATCGAGACCCGTTCGGGGTTCAAGAAACGCTCGAACAGCAGGTTGTACGGAATCGGATCGAGATCGGTAATCTTCAGCGCGTACGCGACGATCGAGCCCGCGCCCGAGCCGCGGCCAGGGCCGACGGGGATGCCGTTGATTTTCGCCCAGTTGATGAAGTCCTGAACAATCAGAAAATAGCCGGCGAACCCCATCTTGGTGATGACGGCGACTTCCATCGCGAGGCGGTTCAGGTACTGCTCGCGGTCGATTGGATAGTTGAGCTCTTTGAAACGCTCGTGCAGACCCTTGGTTGCAAGCTCGGCCATGAAGCTGTCGGGCGTGTGGCCGTCAGGGACCTTGAACGTCGGAAGCATCGGCTTGCCGAGCTTCAGCTCGAGGTTGCACATGTCTGAGATGCGCATCGTGTTGTCGACGGCCTCAGGAACGTCGGAAAAGTACGCCCTCATCTCTTCTGGGCTGGTGACGTACAGCTTGTCGGTCGAGTGCTTCATTCTCTTGTTGTCGGCCAACGTCTTTCCCGAGGCGATGCACATCAACAACTCGTGCGCGCGCGCGTCTTCTCGCTTGATGTAGTGGGCGTCGGCTGTCGCCACCAACGGAAGATCGACGTCGCGCGCCAGCTGCTTCAAGTTGGCGTTCGCGATCTCTTGCTCGGGCATCCCGTTGCTCTGGATCTCGAGGAAGAAATTGCCGGGCTCGAAGATCTCTTTGTATTCATTGGCAGCACGACGCGCGTGATCCATGTCGCCGCGGAAGCAGGCGCTGGTGACTTCTCCGCCCAGGCAAGCGGTGAGCGCGACCAGCCCCTTGCTGCGCTCTTTGAGGATCTTTTTGTCGATTCGCGGGTGGTAATAAAACCCGTGCAAGTAGCCGGTCGAGGCGAGGTAGCGCAGATTCGAATAGCCCTCGTCATTCTTTGCCAGCAGGATGAGGTGATTGGCGATCTTCTCGCTCTTGTCCTCACGACCCTTCGGGCCGGCGACGTACGCCTCGATACCGATGATCGGCTTGATGCCTGCTTCTTTTGCTTTCTTGTAGAAATCGACCGCGCCGAACATGTTGCCGTGGTCGGTTACCGCCACCGACGACATTCCCTTCTCCTTTACCGTCTTGATCAGGTCCTTCATCCGAATCGCGCCGTCAAGAAGGCTATAGAGTGTGTGCAGATGAAGATGAGTGAAGGACATGAATGTTTTCCTCAGTGATGGCGATGGGTTGGCGCCACTCGAGAGCGGTGGCAACTTAGCTTAGAAACCACTCGTTCGGATCGCGCGTAGCAACCGTATGCGACTGATACTGTTTGGGCTCCTTTGGCTGTCGTGTACGGCGCGGGAGAAGCCGATGGAGGTGATGCCGATGAATGACACGACGTTGGTTGAAGGTAAGGTGAGCAAGACCGTTGACGAGTGGAAGAAGGTCCTTTCGGAGCAGCAGTTCTACGTGTTGCGCAAGAGCGGCACCGAGCGTCCCTTCACTGGCCCCTATTGGAATGACCACTCCCCAGGCAGGTATGTTTGTGCCGGATGCGGCTCGATGCTCTTCAATTCGAAGGCGAAGTTCGAAAGCGGCACCGGTTGGCCGAGCTTCTTCGAACCCGCGACGGCAGCGAGCGTGGAAGAGATTACTGACTCGAGCCTTGGGATGGCACGCACTGAAGTCAGGTGTGCCAAGTGTGGAGGACACCTGGGGCACGTCTTCGACGATGGTCCGAAGCCCACGGGGTTGCGCTACTGCGTCAACGGCGCATCATTGAAAAAGGCTTCTGAATAGCGAGGCCGCTTTCGCGATAGAATGATCGCGCATAGAACTCTGAAATCAACCTTCGAGGACTTTGAGGATCATGAATTCGGAGCCGGCGAACTCCAAAAAACACACTGGGGCGAGCATTGACTGGGCGACAGTCGAGCTGCCTGTTCCCTGGCCCGATCAGCTCGACCTGGCACGACCGTCGGACTTCGTGCGGATGGTGAAGCACCTGTTCGGCCCCCGCAAGCCGGTGGAGCTCGCGCCCAACACGCCCGGTGCTCTGCTGATGCCTCAGTACCTGCTTCAAGAGTTCCACCATTTGCCCAATGGGAACTTCTCGAGCTTCTTTGCTGACGGCTACCTGTGGGCGTTTGATGCGACGATGCTCGGGTTGTCGCGTCGGATGCGTGCGGCGATCGCTCAACGGCTGAAACGGCACGCGGCGGTTCTCGACATTGGCTGCAGCGGAGCCGATCTCGCAGCAGCTCTTCGGAACGCTGGCGTCAGCGATGTGATCGGCCTCGACGCATCACCCTACATGCTTCAGCAGGCCGCCCGGCGACACCCTGGGATTCCGTTGGTTCAGGCGCTGGCAGAGAAGACGGATTTCCCCGATGGCCGCTTCGATGCGGTAGCGGCGTGCTTTCTGTTTCATGAGTTGCCCTTTGCGATTCAGGATGACGTGCTGTGCGAAGCCCGGCGCATCCTCGCTCCGCATGGCGAACTGCTGATCTGCGAGCCATCGCCTGATCAGATGCACTTGAGCCTTTGGCAGTTGCTGAAGAAGACGGGCCCGCTGGCGCTCTGGTGGAAGATGATTGCCAGCCTTGCCCACGAGCCATTCGTCGCCGACTGGCACCGGCGTGAGCCCGGTTCCTGGTTTCGTTCGCACGGCTTTGAGCTCGTCGAGGACACCACCGACGTCCCGTTTCGCACTTGGGTCGCACGGCGCGCCGACTAAGCTAAGACTTACTAAAAGCGAAGGGCCTCCATGCGCCTTTGCATGGAAGCCCTCCTTCTTGGCCGACAGCGCCCTGCCAGCCGCCCTCGTTCTTTTTTGCTGAAGAGTTAGAGAAGAATCGTCTGGTGCGGATTGGTTCCGAACGGCTCGCTGGGCACCTTGAGCACCTTCGAGAGGTAGGACCAGAAGCCGAGAACCGCAGGCGTACCCGTGGGCAGCTGGACGTTGGCGCCCATTTTCCCGGTGGTGCCGACCTTGACGTATTTGCCAATGACGGTGGCGTTGAGCGCCGAGGCGTGATCCGAACCAGGCAAGCTGCGGCTGAAGTCACCGAGGATTGCGACGACAACGTTGCGATCCGGCAGGTTCAGCATTCGGCTGATGAACACCTTGAGCGGAGGAAGGATTCGGGTGTTCATCATGTTGCGGACGTTGGCGGCGGTGCGGTCTCCGTGGGAATCCCAACCGCCATCGACCGCGACGACGTAGTTGGCTCCGGCGGTGATCATCAACTCGGCAGCGGCCAGCTTGCTGGTGAAGTTGCTCACCGCAGTTGCGGTCGCTGCCATTCCATACGCGGTCGCCATCGCCGCGTAGTCGAACGCCTGCACCGGCTTGGTCAACGTATCGATGCCCGATTGAAGCCCATCGCGCATATTCGTCATCATCACCGGGTTGGCTGCGAGACGATCGGCCGACATGGTCTGAGCGGCGGTGATGCCCGCTGCGCCAATCTTTCGATCAGGAATCGTCGCGTCAGTTGCGCCACCGAGCGCTGCGATGGTCGACTTCATGTCGTTGACCTGCTGCAGCGAAACGCCTCCCGCTTCAGTCGGCCGAGGCCCTGGCTGCATCTGGGTGCCGACGTTGACGGCCTTGATCGCCGCGTCGCCGCCCATGACTGAGGCCAACCGCAGTCCGTATGAACGGGTGCCGTCGCTGAAGTTCGCGTTCTGCGCCGCACCGTGGCTGGTGATGCCGTGGCGGATGCCGACGGTCGCCATGTGGTCCAGCGAGTATTGCGACAGCGTCCCAAGGGTCGGGGCGTCGATGACCAGATTCCCGGCTCCTCCAAGTACTCGCTGGTTGCCTGCAGTGACTCCGAAGGTGCCCGCAGGCGCAAAGCTGTCAGCGCTGCCGAACACTGCGTTGTAACCGCCGCTTAAGTAGATGACCAACAGGGCGGGCCTCTCACCCGCCGTCTGTCCAAACGCGGTCCGGGACAACAGCCCGTCACCGGTCATCAATCGGGAGGCAGCAAGACCGCCTGCAACAGCTCCCGAGGCCTGCATGAGAGAACGACGCGAAAACCGATTCGAGTTCATTTGGTTGGCTCCTCGTTCTTCAGTAGGTGGTGAAGCCAGCGGCGGTCATCACCGAGGCGCAGGTGTAAGCCCATCGACGCATCGAATTCGTCTCAGTCATCGTATCGACCATCGCGACCTTCACGCAGGCGTTGATTTCGGTCTGGGTTGCAGGACGGCTCCAGAACTTGCGTGCCCAGTTGCCGCACTCGGTGGCTGCAGTGGTGTTCGAGGGCAGTACCGCGTACTGCGTTGGGGTTGCGGTCGCCGCCAAGCAGCCCTGAAAGGCAATCCGGTAGGTCGTATAGACAGTCACCCCGCTCGCCACCGGCTCAGTCACCCACCGTGCTGGAATGAGGCTGAAGGTGTTGGCAACCGACGTGTCTGCGAGCATCGCAGGATTGTTGGCCAGCACCCGGGGGAATTCGCCCACCAATGCAGAGAAGGGCTTCATCCGTGCGCGCTCTGGCCCGAGGTCACCATCGATGCGACCCGCAGTGAGCTCGGTTCCAGCAAAGCCCGTATACGCTTTGCCCATGTCGCAGCGGGCCGGGGGCACGGGAGGCGGGACATCCACAGGCGGGACGACCACGGGCGGGGCAACCACGGGCGGAGGGAGATCACCGGGGGGAACCACGGGTGGTGGCAGCTCGCCAGGAGGAGGTGGAGGGGTCATATTGCCGAGGTTCGCGCTCGATGATCCGAGCGAGCAGCCTGCGAACAACATGGCAGCAACGAAAG
>JANOHG010000298.1:0-1668 GCA_031406375.1 Archangiaceae bacterium
CATCACATCGAGCTCGGTGCGCAGGTCCCCGCCCACTGTCACCTGCTGCCGCAGGCTCTCGAGTTCCATCTGTGCCTGCTCGAGTTCCTGCGAGACGACGGTGAGCTGCTCGTTGGTTGCATCGAGCGAACCTTGTGCTTCCGACGCCCGCCCGCCGAGATCTGCCACGCGATCCTGTGCGCTCGAGAGTGCTTCCTTCGCGCCGATCAGCTCGTCCGCCAGTGCCTCTCGGGTCCTTCGTTCGTCATCGAGCCGCAAGGTGGTGTCGGTGAACTGCGACTCGACTTCGGCAAGAGCCTGGCTCAAGTCTCGTCGCTCGGCTTCGCCGTCGGCCAACTGCGCCACCAATGCATCCATGCGCTTCTCTGCGTCGTCCGCACGGACGGTGTCCTTCTCGAGCATCTCCTTCAGCGCCTGAATCTGCTGTGGGTATTCCTGGTCGCGGGCCGCTGCGAGGCGCGCCGCGGCGAGCTCGACTTTCAGCTTCTCGGCCACCGCGCGCACGGCGCTCGCCTCTTCGTCCACTGCGATGTACAGCGACCTTCCGCGCGCCAGCGTCTCTTCCTTGTGCTTGAGGATGGTGCGGAAGACCCGCAGCTTGTCTTCTGGATCTCCCCCTGCGGGAAGGCGTGGCTCGGGCGGCTCTTGAAAGGGATCTTGCCCGGCTGGAGGTCGCACCACCGACTGCGGCAGCGGGTGGGCGTCGGCGACTGGCTGTGGCCGATAGACCCCCGACTTGCTGCCGGCCCTCGGCCCAGGCCCCGTCGGCGCTGGAGGAGGAACCAGCTTCTTGCCAGGTGGAAGCGGAGGAGGCGCCGAGCTCGCCGGCGGCGCAGGAACCGCTGATGCCTGGCCAAACCTGCCGCTGGTGGGCGCCCTACCCTGCGCGTCCGGCATTCCTCGAGCGGGCGTCATTGCTCGAGGGGGCGCTGTTCCTCGAGCAGGCGTCATTGTTCGAGCGGGCGCTGTTCCCCGAGCGGGCGTAGCGCCGGGGGGCTTGGGACGCGGTGGCGCAAACAGCGGTTCATCCCCGTCATCGAGGCTGTTACGCAGATCGAATGGATCTTCGTCAGGCTGGCCGGCCATGTGTTCGCCTGCAGCCTATCGTGACTGGCGCAACGATCCAGCCTCTGGCTGCTGGCGCTAAGGCCCCAGCTTCGAATTTTCCAATCAATGTGGCTTCGGCCGCTGGCCAGCCCATCACTTTTCCGGGGTGCTCGCGCGGCTTCACATTGATGTATGTCAATCCGTTCAATGCCGATCTCTTTCAAACTCGACAATGGCCTGAGCATCGTCGCTGACCCCCGCGACACCGCCAAAGTGGCGGCCTTTCAAGTGTGGGTGAATTCGGGCAGCGCAGATGAAATGCCGGGAGAAGTGGGTCTCGCCCACCTTCATGAGCATCTGTTGTTCAAAGGCACGGCTCGGCGAGGACCCGGTGAAATCGCCCGAAGCGTCGAAGCCCACGGTGGAGAAATCAACGCATGGACGAGCTACGACCAGACCGTTTACCACGTGGTGATGGCCAGCCGCTTCGCCCGCGAGGGCCTCGATGTGCTCTCGGATGCAGTGCGCAACTCGGCATTCGATCCAGTCGAGCTGACGCGCGAAATCGAAGTCGTCTGCGAAGAGATTAAACGCAGCCTCGATGCGCCTTCCCGGCGCGCC
>JANOHG010000321.1:0-2386 GCA_031406375.1 Archangiaceae bacterium
CCCGCGTCCTCCCGGGCTCTCGTTGCTGATCGACTGAATTGTAATCATCTGAGGTGCGCTCAGCGCATTCGCAGGCACCTCGACGGTGAGTCTGCTGTCGGCACTCGTCACCTTTCCACCTGTGATCGGCACCATCAACTCGGACTTGGGCCCGACGACCATTCCGATGGGCGTGACCGCAATCGTCGCCACTTCATTCGGTGGAGGGCGAGTTGGGCCCGAACAACCCCCAAGGGCAAGCAACACAGCGCCGCACAGAATCAAGATTCGGGTATTCATCGACTTCCTCCCTAGAACATCCGGCCGTTGAACGAAACCGACCTTAACGCCTGATCGGGGGAACGTGCACGAGGTTGACCACAGCAATCAACCATCGCCGTACACTAAGATGGAATCTTGCGGGCGAATGGGCGAGCTTCGCCCTTCAGAGTGCGACTGTTTTATGTACTGATCAGCTACATCGTGTTTGCGGTCGCGTTGCCGGTGCTTTGTCTGCATCGAAAGACACGCGATGGACTGCGGCAAAGACTGGGATTCTACAGGGATGGTGAAGTGCCCGCGGGTGGTGCACCGCGCATCTGGTTGCACGGAGCAAGCGCAGGAGATCTGCTCGCGCTGTCCCCAATGATTGACCAGCTGCGCGCGAAGTATCCCACGGCCTGCATCATCCTTTCGACCCTCACCAACACCGGTTACCTGATGGCAAAAGACCGGCTCGCCCGAAAAATTGACGCTGTCATTTATGCCCCATGGGATCTTTGGGGCGCCACCCGGCGCTCGGTAAAAGCCTTCAAGCCTGCGCTGTTGGTGCTCGAATATACTGAGATCTGGCCGAACCTGATTCGAGCTGCCCACGCAGCCGGAGCGCGGGTCGCGCTGACCAACGGCCGCTTTTCACCCACGACGATGAGCCGTTACAAGCTCCTTTTCGCCTTGGTCGGCAACCCTCTCGATGACATCGATTTGTTCCTGATGCGCGAGCAAGACGAAGCAGAACGCGTGTTAGCGCTGGGCGCTCCAAGGCATCGGGTACTCGTCACTGGCAACACCAAGTTCGATGCGCTCGTGCCGCTCAGCGAGGCCGAAGAGGACCTCGACTTACGCAAGGCATTCAACATTCCGCTGACGGGGCGGGTGTGGATTGCTGGCAGTACGCACGAAGGCGAGGAAGAGCTGCTACTGCGCGTCTACAAACGGTTGTTGCCCGACTTCCCAGATCTTCGGTTGGTGATCGCGCCGCGCTACATTGACCGCGCGGCGCGGGTTGTCGCGATCGTGAATGATGCGGGGCTGACGGCGGGCCTTCGGTCCACGCGCAATCTGGCGGGTTGCCCGGTCGTGGTTCTGGACACCATCGGCGAGCTTGCGCGTGCGTACCGACTGGCCACCCTGGTCTTCGTCGGCGGTTCCTTCACCACCCGCGGCGGCCAGAACATCCTCGAGCCCGCTGCGCAAGGCAGACCCGTACTCTTCGGGCCTCACATGGAAAACTTTCGAGACAGCGTGCAGGTCTTGATCGGCCGCGGAGGCATTCAGGTCAATGACGCCGATCACCTTCATCGTGTCGTCGCCGAGCTGTTGTCTCAGCCGGATGAGCTTCGATCGCTGGGTGAACTCGCGCTGGCCACCGTCGGCCAGGTGTCGGGCGCGAGCAAGCGCAACGTTGATTGTCTGGTCGCGTTGTTGAAACCCGCGTAGGAGGGTGGCCGTGCGCATTCTCCATACGCTCGCCAGCCCCGCCTGGAGCGGTCCCGCAGAAGGCGTCGCGCTGCTCGCCAACGCCCAGCGGCGTTTGGGGCATGAGGTGAAGGTCGCTATCGATCGCAAGCGACGCCACGTCGCCAGCGAAGAGGCGTCATTGCCATACTTCGAGACGATGGGATTGCTCGACGAAAGGTCAATCGAGCTCTCGGTGAAGAGCTGGCCCGTCAAGGTGTGGCAAGACATCCGCGCGCTAAAGCGCACACCCGAGTCGACCGTGGTCCGCGTCCGCTCGCGTGGCTTCCACGCGCGCAACCTCACCATCGAGAACTCCCACAACAAGGAGCGAGGCGACCTCGCGAACCACAGCCAGGCCGTGGCGCTTATGCTCGACGATGCCGACGAAGCCCACCTGGAGAACGTGCGCCTCATCGGCTTCCAGGACACGTTGTACCTCGCTGCCACGTCGCCGGAGAATCCCGCGCGCGCCTTCATCAACCGTTCCTACATCGAAGGCGACATGGACTTCATCTTCGGCGAGGCGACGGCGTACTTCCGCGACAGCGAGATCCGCTCGCTCGGCGATCGCGCCGTCTCCTATGCACTGGCGCCGAGCACGCACGCCAGGTCGCCGTTCGGATTCGTGTTCGACGGATGCCGCTTCACCCACGACGGCTCGCCCAAC
>JANOHG010000336.1:0-3356 GCA_031406375.1 Archangiaceae bacterium
GAGCGCGTTGCCGTCGTCGCAGACTTCGCCCTCATTCAAGGTGCCATTGCCGCACCTGTCACGGATGCAGGTGGTGCCATCCTTCGAGCAAACCGAGCCCGCTGGGCAGACAATGCCGCTCTGGCAGGGAGTGCTGGCAGGTTGGAAACACGAGCCGAGCAGCACCGCCGCGGCCATGAGCAGAGAATAGCGACGCATCAACGCTCCTTCTAAAACGCGACGAAGAGGGCAGCGCCAGGAGCAGGACCCAGCCGAGGAACGAGCGTCACCGTCGGCGTGATTTCGAGCGTGGCACGGTAGGGTTGAAGTCGATTGAGATAAACGAGCACCGCTCCGGTGATGAGCGCGGCGCCACCGATTCCGTACATGGCGAGCCCGATGCCCTGCATCGTGTCGCCGCGTGACTTGATGCCCGCGAGCGAAACGGAAGGAACGCACCCACCCGTGTCGGCCTTCACGCACGCGGCGATGCCCGAGTCGTACGACTTGAAAGCATCGCGCGCGCTCAGGTGCAGACCCGCTGCGCTGCCTGCGAACACCGCCCCAGCCCCGACAACCAACCACGGCAACACCTGTGGCCACGGACGGCGGTAATCGGTGAGCTCAGCAGCCGTCACCAGCTTGAATTCGAAGAGCTTGCTCGTCGCGCCAGCAAGCGTCTGGCTGTGCTCGAAGGTGAGGAAGCCTTCTTTCGAGGCGACGACGGTGTGAACGCCGATGCGAACAAGAGCTTCGTATTTTCCCGGGCCGGTGAAGACCTGGACTCCGTCGAGCTTGACCGCGGCGCCCGGGGTCAAGCAGCGAATCTCGATCTTCGCCAACTGCTTCTCGACCAGCGCCCGGTAGCGCAACGCCTGCTCGTGCTTGTCGGAGTCCAGCGGCGAGGCGCCGAACTTGAGTGCGGCAAGCAGGTGCTCGTGCGTCTGAAGCGGCTGGTCGAGGTTCACCAGCGCAAGCGCGAGGTTGTAGTGAATCGCCGGGTGGTCCCATGACTGCAGCGCCTCGAGGTAAATCTGTGCAGCCTTGACGAACAGCGACTGTTTGAGTGCCGAGTTGCCGTCACGGAAGAGGGCGAGCGCCTTTTCCTGATTTGCCTGCGGCACCCCCTTGGCCCAGGGCCGCTCGGTAGCCGAGTCGGGCTTGCTCTGCTGCGCCGCCGCGGAACCCGTCAGCAACGCGAGCACGATGGCTGTCCCTGCGCTTTGAAAGTTCAACCTCATCTGCTTCCCCTCGTTGCCTATTTCAGAGTGTCGATTACTGGGCTGCCCAGCTGTTCCTCAGGGCGCTCTGCACGGCCTTTCTCTTTCGCCTGCGCCACCGCGCGTTGCTGCTCTTTGAGCTGTGCTGCCTCGAGCGCCGCGGTCGCGACGGCCGCCTGTTCTTGCGCTTGGCTGCGCGCCGTCTGAACAACTGCCAGGGCGCCGCCGGACGTGGCCACCAGCATGCTCAAGATGACGACCGCGCCGAGGGTAACTGCCCGCTGCCGCCTCGCCTGGCGGACCCCGAACGCAACGACTGACTCGAGGTAGGCCTTCTGGCTTTCGGCCAGCTCTGGCTGACTTTGAGGCCGCTGGCGAAGTCCGAGGCGACGCGAGCGCAGGCGGGGTACCAATCAACGTGCGGAGCTCGGCTTCGCCATCGGGCAAGCCGGGCCGCTGGTTTACTTTCGGACGCAGCCCCTCGATGGGTTTGAGCGGGGCAATCGAGGGTGGCAGGGGAGCCTGCGAAGTGGGGTTGGTGTTCGGTGACGACTCGCCCTCACTCACAGGCGCAGCAGCCGATTTCGGATTGCTCACTGTCTGGATGCCTCGCGAAGAGTGCACACATCCTATGCTTGCCACCCGATTCGGCGAACATCAGCACACAGCGACACGTCGCCGCGGCATCCTTTCAGCGGGGCGACTCGAGTGTTCTAGGCTGGGTCATGTTTCGCGTCCGCGCGATCTTGTCGATGTTGGCGCTGGCATCCCCACCCGCATGGGCCGATCGGCTTGTGTTCGTCGTCGGCCCCAATTCGGTCGGGCTCGGAGGCGTGTCGGCGGGCTTCACTCTGCAGCGCCAACTCGATACCGGTGTCCCAATCATCACCGGCACGCTGGCTGTCACCGTGTCGAGCAGCTCTGGCCGGGGTCAGTTCAGCACCGACCCTTCGGTAAGCGCAATCTGGGCGGCGAGCCTGATGGTCAGCCTCGTCGCCCCTCAGTCGAGCGCGGTGATGTACTACCGGGACGGTTCGCCGGGTACACCAACCCTCACCGCGCAGGCGTCGATGTTCACCGCGGCCACTTCGATGGTGACGGTCAGTACGAACATCGTCGCCGACACGGTTGAGACCGGCACGCTTTACGTCACCGACAATCCTCCGGGAGCGTGGAATTCGAACTGGCTTCCAACCAGCAATGTGCTCAGCGCCTCGACTGCGGCGTGGCACCGTGGTGCCTGGGGGCTTCGCCTCGACGACGCGGTGGGAATGGGTGGTTCAGGAGGACAAAACGCAGTGTACTTCGACACTGCGCCAATGGTTGGCGACATCTACCTGCGCACTTGGATGCGGGTGACGATCGCGTCCAATTGGGGCGACGTGGTGGTCGCGCAGCTGACCAACGGGGGGATGTTGAGCAGGAGCCTGCTGGACTTCCAGCTCGACATTCGAACCGGGCAGATCCAGGTTGCAGGCTTCGACAACTTGTCTCAGACGGCGCCGCAGAACTCGGACGCAGGCTTCACGCCAGGTGTGTGGCATCTGATCGAGCTCGCGGCAATCGGAGTGGGCACCGCGAGTGGCACGCGGCACGCGTGGATCGATGGTCAGCAGATCTACATGCGAACCGGGTTGTCGTGGGAAGGCGGAACCTACGACGTGTCGCGGATCACCCTGGGAGAGCCCTTCGCGGATGATCGAAGGTTCGTCGGACAGCTCGACTTCGATGACACGGCCGTGGCCCGCGGGCCTCTTGCATCGCGGCTGGTGCTTACAGCGCCCACCGTGCCGTTGACGGTCGGTGGCTGCGGCGCGGTTTCGGTCGCCCTCTTCAGCAGCAACGGAGCAGGCCCTATCGTGTCGCTCTACACTTTCACGGGTTCGGTTGTTTCGACCCCTGGCGCGGTAACGTTTGCGGACTCGTCATGCCTGACCCCATCATCGAGCTTCGCTTTGGGAGCGGGGATGATCTCGGGTCAGTTCTTCGTGACCGCGAACGCGCCGAGCGCGGTTCAGCTCACCGCGACTTACGTTGATTACCTACCTGGCTCGGTGGTCTTCAGCGTCGGAGCTTCAGACGCGGGCAGCAGCACCGACGCGGGCAGCAGCACCGACGCAGGCAGCAGCACCGACGCGGGCAGCAGCACCGACGCAG
>JANOHG010000351.1:0-1388 GCA_031406375.1 Archangiaceae bacterium
TTGCGTCGGCCTTCACCGTTGCGTCGGCCTTCACCGTTGCGTCGGCCTTCACCGTTGCATCGGCCTTCACCGTTGCATCGGCCTTCACCGTTGCGTCGGCCTTCACCGTTGCGTCAGCCTTCACCGTTGCGTCGGCCTTCACCGTTGCATCGGCCGGCTTCGCTTCGGCTTCCACGGGCGCTTTTGGACCGCTGGCGGTGTTGGCCCGTGCCTCCGCTTCGGCAATCGCCTTGGCGTCAACCTCAGCCCACGCCATTGGCTTCGAGCTTGCTGGGGGAAGCTTGACGATCAACAGATTGCCGCTGGTGACCAGATCGACCTCGAGGTCCTTCTCGAGCCCGATCAACACCCGAGCGATCGACGCGGACGCCGACCCATAGGTGATTGTCTTGATTGCGGTGATCGACCCGTTCGCGACGGCGATTTCGGCTGGCACACCCAAGAAGACTGCTTCGGAGATGTCGATCACCAAACGGGCGGGCTTCGACAGCGTGAAGGTCGCGAAGCTGGCCTTGCGATTTCCCTCAATCTCGACCGTCGTCCCCTTCACCTCGATCCGACTGATCGTATTGAGAGTTACCCGTTCCTGGGCGTTCGCCCCGAGGGCAAACCACAACACGAACCCTGAGCCAAGAGCCCTCACCACGCGTTGCTTGGAACCGCTCGATGCCTCATTGCGCTACAGGGTACTACGTGCCTGTCACCTACCAACTTCCTCGCCGGGCAAACATTCCCGGTCAGGGCCCCAGATCCGATTACCCGACCGTTCTCGCAGCCGATGCATCGCCGCCAGCTTCGTTCCGCTCCCTGCGGTTTACCCAGCAGTAGACCTCGGTCGCGCGCCTCGCTGGCGTCGTGCCTCGGCTGCGATCTCAAGGCCGGGTAATCCGAAATCAGGCTCCTAGCGGATTCTCGGCAGCGATGCGGTACGGCCGCGGTGCTGTCGCGCGTACTCGACGAGATTCTTGATGTCGTAGCAAATTTGGCGAACGTCGTGGCCCATCGTGACTTCGATGTGGCTGTTGCCCTTGACCGGACGCCAAAGCAGGTACTCGCTCTTCGCCGCGCGATAGACCATGCGGGTGGAATCGACGGACGCCAAGGGATCGCGATCGCCGAAGATGATCGCCATCGGGACCTTGATTTTCGAGAAGCCTCGCTTGAAGTCGTAGCCGGTGCGGTAGCACACCGTTTCATTGTTGCGGATCCACCGGAAGAACTGGTCAGCGACCTTTCGCGGCTCACGCTCGCCGCCCTCGCGAAGCAGCCAGCGGATGTCGGTGGCAGCCATTCGATCCTGCCGAGCAAGCCAGTTGATCCGGCTGGCGACGGCCCCAAACACGGGGCTCTTCTCCGCGTATTCCAACCCGCTCGCAACCAGCTTCAAC
>JANOHG010000359.1:0-4466 GCA_031406375.1 Archangiaceae bacterium
CGCCCGGCTGTGACGCGAGCCGAGGCATGACGCGCCACCTTGACTCAACCCTCACTTCTGAACCAATAGAACCAAATGCGAATCGTCACCCTCCTTGGAATTCTGATCCTCTGTGCCTGCGGCTCCGCGCCTTCTGGCGACCGCGATGGTGGAAGTGACGCTGCCGATGGCGGGGACGCGGGCGCCGGGCCAAGTGATTCCGGCATGCTTAACGCTGGTCCCGGAGATTCCGGCATGCCTGACGCTGGCCCCGCAGATTCGGGCGTGCCCGACGCCGGGACGCCGACTGTTGCCCCCCCTGTCGTCACCGCAGCCAGTGTGGTGACTCACGGCACGCACCAAATTACTTGGCAGCTGCCCGCCTCGGGATGCTCATCCGTGGCGTTGGCGCTGAAAGTCGGTTCGACTGGCACCGACTCGAACGTGAAGACGCTGGCCGGAGCAGCGACGTCTACCCAGTACAGCCCCGGCCACGCGAACGGTACCTACTGCTATGAGGTTTCCTGCACGTTGAATGGGGTCACCTCCGCGAACTCCAACGAGAAGTGCGTGACTCAATGAGGCGATTGGGCCTTTTGCTCCTGCTGGCCGGCTGCGGCACGGCGGCTCCGTCCGGCCCGAAGAAGTACCCGGCCACCGGGAAAACTAAGACGTTCGAGCTCACCGCCCGCGACGTCGAGTGGACTGTGGGGCCCGGCGCTGTCTATCGCGCCTGGACCTACGACGGCACGGTTCCGGGACCGCAGCTCGACGTGACGGCCGGGGACGAGGTCATTGTGAAGTTGAAGAACGACACCCTGCACCCGGTCTCTGTCCACACCCACCTGGTGGAGTTCGAGCAGACAGACGACGGAGTCGATGCGCCGTCGGTCGCTCAACCAGGGCAAACGGTCACCGTTCGATGGAAGACGTCGTTCGCCGGTGCCGTGCCCTACCATGACCATGCCGACGAGGGCGAAGGTGTCGCTCGTGGGTTGGTAGGCGCGCTCGTCATTCACCCACCCGACGAGAAGCCTGCCAACGAACACGTGGTGGTGATGACCGACTTCGAGGAGGCGAATTTCAAGACGCTCCCAGGCGTGGCCGACCCAGTGACGGGCATGTTTCCCGACGCCGGCACGTACCGCGGTGCGCACCAGTACCTGCACACCATCAACGGGAAAGCCTACGAAGAGTCCGTTCCGCACTTCACCGGGGCCGTCGGAGAACTGAGCCGTTGGCATATCATCAGCATCGGCCAGGAAGTTCATACTTGGCACATCCACGGCCATCGCTGGGTCGATGGCGACGGGCAGTTGACCGACAACATCCAGCTCGCGCCCGGCATGTACCGCACCTTCGAATTCGTGGAGGACAAGGCCGGGGACTGGTTGGTCCACTGCCACGTTCCGAATCACATGGAGGGCGGAATGATGGCTCGCTACCAAGTCACTGCGAAGCGCTGACTGACACCTGCCAAATTCCAGGTACGGCCGGCCCTCTGGAACGCGCCTCAAGGGTCCGGCAATCCGCCGTCGCCATCACGGAAATAGGGCAGAGGACCAGCTTCGATGAAGCTTCGACCGTGTTCGACGACCCTCTCGCCATAGTCGTCGAAGATGCCGTGTATGAAGAAAGAACCATCATCAAATGGAGTTCGTGAACGGCCGGGCAGAGAAGCAAATCGCGTGCGCTGTCTGCGCGGAAGTCCTCTCGACCGAAGCGAAGCAGGGGCTCGGCAGGATCTTTGTCGTCGGCTCGTTCAGCTGTCTTGTCCGGACAGATCGCGAGGGGAACGCGCCGGCCGTCTCGTGCGACGCTGGGGCCCGAGGCAGAAGATGCGTACAGCACGACGCCTTCCTGATCGGCGAGCACCAGGTTTGCCTGAGTGCCGTAGTGGCCGTCGCCAACCCCCGCCCCGGCATCCGGCCACCTCAGGGCCGCTCCAACAAGGCCTTCAGCTGCGCAAGGTCCTTGCAGTTGGCCCGCCGCATCGCCGCAGCCATCAGCGGTGCGACCACTTTCGAGAAGCCGCTGGGTTCGCCGCGGTTCCGGAGCGTCATCCGCGTCAGCGCTTCACCCGCTGGCTCCCATGTGTAGGTCGTCTCCATCGGAAACGGGCCCTCGGCAGTTCGCATCACGAGGCGCTCATTCGAAACGAGCTCGACGATTTCGTAGGTGTAGGCGAGCCGACGGCCAAGGAACTGGTCCACAAAGGCAAGGCGTGAACCGACTTCGAGCGGCGGTGGCATCTTCCACTCGACCGACTTGATCTTGACGTACCACTCGGGTGCGTTCGACGGGTCAGCCGCGTAACTGGCCGCCGCGTTCCGGGGGCGGTTGATGACGATTTCGGTCACGACGTCGACGGCCACGGTTCTGCCCTCTGTCTCGAAAGGTGCATCTCACAGACGCCAGCGCCGAGCAACGATGGGCAAAGTCAGGTGGGCCTGGTGCTCTTTTCAAGACCGAATCTCGCGTACAACGCAGGTAGGACGAAGAGCGTGAGGAGCGTGGCCGACACGAGGCCACCGATGACGACGGTTGCGAGCGGTCGCTGAACCTCCGCACCGGGCATGGTGGACAAGGCCATCGGGATGAAACCCAGCGACGCAACCAACGCGGTCATCAGCACCGGGCGCAGGCGCAGATCCGCCGCCCGCTCGATTGCCTCGATGTGACCCATGCCCTCTGCCTCCAATTGGCGCGCGAACGAGACAAGCACCAACCCGTTGAGCACTGCGACTCCGAACAAAGCGATGAAGCCCACTCCAGCCGAGATCGAGAAGGGAATGTCACGAGCCCACAGCGCGACGACTCCGCCCACCACCGCGAACGGCACGTTCAGGAAGATGAGCAGGCCTGCCCGCATTGACCTGAACGTCAGCCAGAGGAGGAACAGAATCGACGCCAGAGCCAACGGAACGACGACGGCGAGGCGCGACCGAGCTTCGAGGTAGTGCTGGAACTGTCCACCCCACTCGACCCGATAGCCCACGGGCAGCTTCACTTCCATCGCGACGCGCGCGCGGGCGTCGTTCACCACAGAAAGGAGATCTCTACCTCGAACGTTGAACTCGACGGTCAGCCGTCGTGATTGGCCCTCACGAGAAACCTGCGCTGGCCCGGTGACGAACTCCATGTCCGCCACGTCACCCAACGCAACGACTTGCCCGGTTACCGAGCGCAGTGGCAGGGCCCGCAGCGGTTCCAAGTCGCCCGCGAAACGGTGGTCCGTACGAACGGTGATGGCGAAGCGACGCTCGCCTTCAAGCACATCGCCAACGTGATGGCCGACCGCGAGCGTTTCGGTCAGCTGATTGATGTCTTCGATGGTGAGGCCATAGCGAGCCAGTCGGTTTCTGTCGGGGGTGATGCGCAGGTACTTGAGCCCCTCGACCTGTTCGAGACGTACATCCATCGCGCCCGGCACCTGCCGCGCCGTGTCCGCGATGTGCTCCCCTAGACGAGCCAACTCCTTCAGGTCGGGTCCGTAGACGAGTACACCAACGTCCGAGCGAATGCCCGCTACCAGCTCGTTCGTCCGCATCTCGATGGGCTGCGAGATGCTGCCGCCCACCTCGGGCGACGCCTTCAACACTTCCTCAACGTCGTGCGCGATGTCAGCCTTGGTGTAGCCGCTGCGCCATTGCTCGGGGGGCTTCAGCTCGATGTAGACATCCGATGCCTCAATGCTCATCGGGTCCGTCGCCAATTCCGGCGAGCCCGTGCGCGCCACGACTTGGGCTACCTCGGGAATCTTCTTGAGTGCTTTCTGAAGATTGAGATCGGTGCGGATCACCTCGCTGAGAGCCGCGCCCGTCAATCGACGCGCCTCGATGAGCAGATCGCCTTCGTCGAGCTTGGGCACGAATTCCGCTCCGATTCGCGTGAACAGAACCGCGGCGACGGCAAGCGAGACGACTCCGAGGCCCACAGTCAGCGACCTGCGAGCCATCGCACGCCGGAACATTGGCAGGTACAGCGCGTGCGCTTTGCGGAGCAGCCACGTCTCTGCGTGGTTTCGCCGGGGCCGGACGAAGGTGCTGGTCAGCACGGGCACCAGCGTCAGCGACAGGATAAACGCACCCAACAACGCCAGCAACACGGTCGTCGCCATCGGCTGGAAGAGCTTGCCTTCGAGGCCGGTGAGCGCGAGCACAGGCAGGTAGACGATTGCAATAATCGCCTCGCCAAAAACACTCGCGGCCCGAACTTCGAGCGTCGCTTCTTCAACGATGGTCGCGCGCTCACTTTCCGTCAGTGGCGTGGCGCTCGCCTCTTGCTGCTGCGAGAGCCGACGCACTGCGTTCTCGACGATGATGACTGCGCCGTCCACGAGCAATCCGAAGTCGATCGCCCCCAGGCTCATCAGGTTGCCAGACAAGCCGGTGGCGTTCATTACGATGACCGCGAAGAGCAGCGACAGCGGAATGGTGATTGCCACCACCATGCCCGCCCTGAAATCTCCGAGCAGCAGCAACAGG
>JANOHG010000670.1:0-2899 GCA_031406375.1 Archangiaceae bacterium
GCGCGGCGTCGTCCCCAACGCCGCGTCGGCGGCGCTGATCGACACGCTTGTTTCGCTCGAACCGCAGGTCAAGGCGAAGCTCGAAGAGCGTGCTGAGGCTCAGGCCGCTTCCTTTTCAATCGATCTTCACCGCCAGCTGGCGAGACTATTCACCCGCGCCACCGGCTTCGTGCCGCACCTGAGTTGGTTTCCGGTCGCCAAGAGATCGGGAACGGTCGCCGATCAGGATCCCGACGGGTCACCGATTTCCGCAGCTTCCACCCCCGTTCATTCGGAGGAGCAAGAGGAAGAGCCGCAGCTTTTCCCCCCAGGACCGCTGGCATTCGTTTCAGCCCGACCCGCGCAGCTCGAGCTCGTACTCGGTGAACGGCGGTTGGTTCGGGTCGCTGCCCGCGATCAGGAAGCGCGGCGGATTGCAGAAGGCGTTGCGTTCAGCTGGGTGGCGAGCCCAGGCCTGATCCTCACGGCCGAGGGGGCGCGCGCGTTCACCGTTGAGGCGCTGACCGTGGGTGCTGCTCTGACGGTGGACGTCACCGCGACCCAAGGTGCGCACAGCGTCACCGTGGCGCTCCCGGTTCGAATCGTGGCTGAGTCAGGCGCGCGAAGAGCAGATGCCGGCATTCCTCAGCCCGAAGAGGTGAACGACCCGCTCCAGCCTTGGCGCTCGCGGCTGATCGACGGGCGCTGGCAGGTCAACGTCGGTCATTCCGATTACCGCGCGCTCGCTCCCGAGGCACGGCCTCGGCTGCGCTACCTTGCGTCTTTGCTGTCAAAGGAAGTGATCAGCCGCAACTTTCCCCAGCCGGGGATTGGGGCCGTGCTCGAGGAGCTCGTCGGCCTCCTCGCCGCTCTCGAACGGTCGGGCGCCTGGGGCACTCGGGTGAAGGAAGAATGACGATCGATCGCCCGATAAGGTTGGAACCGCACTCCCGCATCGGGCTCGCTCGAATCAGCGCTTGAACGCCGGACGAATCAACGTGTTCTCGTCGCCCACTTCTTCCGCCAGAATCGTCAGCCGCTGGTTCGTCGTGCGCAGCCGGCGTGACAGCTCGCGGCAGAGGTTCTGCAACACCATCACGTAGCCCGCGACGTCTTCGTTGTAGAGGCGGTACAGCTCTTTGCTTCCCAGCACCAGCAACACCGCGGGCTTTTCGACCACCACCGTCGCTGACCGCTTCATGATGTCGATCAAGGTCATTTCGCCGAAGAACTCGCCGGGGCCCATGCGGATCAGCTTCGATCGCCGGCCGCCGACGATGTTGTGGCGGTACACCACCGCCTCTCCCGAACGCACCACGAACATCGTTCGGCCCGGCTCGCCTTGCTTGCATACTTCTTCGCCCGGCAACAGCTCCTGTACCGTCATCATCGAGATGATCTTTTCCAGGGTCTTCGCCTCGAGTCCTCCGAACAGCGCGATGGTCGGAAGGAACTTCAGCAGGTCGGCGACATCGGGCGTCGGCATCAGCGTTGACCTCCACGCGTCAGCTGGTTGACTGCTTCTCCCAGCCCTTCGAGGGTCAGAGGGTACATCGCAAACACCCTCCGAATGACCTCGATCGTCGTTTGCCACCATTCCCGTGGCGGCTCGGGGTTGAGCCACACCGAATGCGGGAAGCGCTCAACCAGCCGCATCAACCAGACGACGCCTTCGGTGTCATCGCCATACCCGGCAACGCCTGTGAGTTCCCATGGAGCCATCAACGCGTCTCCCACCACAATCAGCTTGTAGTTGGGATTCGTCTCGGCGAACAGCTGCCCTAACGAAATGGGATCTCGCAGCGAAGCGGTGCGGTAGAGGCGGCCGTAGATGCAGTTGTGGAAGTAATAGGTTTGCAGCTCTTTGAAGTGGGTCGCCTTCTTCGCCGCGGTGAACAAGCGCGACATCACGTCGGTGTGGGGATCCATCGACCCGCCGACGTCCATCAGCAAGATCACCTTGGTGGTCGACTTGCGAGGCGCGCGGGTGACGACCTCGAGCTCGCCCAGATTCCGCGCGGTCTGTTCGATTGTCTCGTCCAGATCGAGCTCGTCGGCGCGGCCTTCTCGCGCGAACGCCCGCAGCTTTCGCAGCGCCAGCCCTAGCTGCCGCACGTCGAGCACCAGATCGTCGCGGTAGTCGCGGAAGTGTCGCTGCGAGGCGACCTCGATCGCCCGCCGGTTTCCGCCCTCGCCTCCGACCCGAATTCCGTCGCGCGGCGCGCCGCTGTGTCCAAAGGGCGAGCTGCCTCCGGTTCCAATCCACTTATTGCCACCGTCATGGCGCTCTTTCTGCTCTTTCAAGCGCTCGGCGAACATCTTCTCGAGGGTCGCGCGATCCAGCTGCTCGAGCAGCGCGAGTTCTTCGGGCGTGAGGGTAGGGCGCTTGGCTTGGGCGTCCTTGAGCCAGTCGAGCAGCTGCTGCTGAATGTCACGGGCCGAGACCTCGATGCCCTTGAAGTGCTTGGCGAACGCTTGATCAAACGCGTCCAGCTGAGTCTCGTTGTGTACCAACAGCGATCTTGCGACGTCGTAAAAGCCATCAAGAGAGCTGTCGTGCAAACCTTCTTTCAATGCCTGCGCGAGCGCGACCGCTTCCTGCGTGCCGACCGGCACTTTGAGCGCGCGCAGCTCGTAGAGGAAGGGAATGAACATGGTGGCTTACGCGCGGCTGCGTTTGCCGCCCGCGAAGGCTTCACCGAAGGCCTGAAGGTCCTGCTCGCGCTTGAGCAACGCTCCAAGAAAGGGAAGCTGCTCGTCGAGCTTGAGGCTCTTGGTGCCAGTGGCCTTGAGTGCGGCGAGCCAGTCGATCAGCTCTGACGTGCTCGGCCGTTTGCGCAGCCGCGCGAAGCTGCGCAGCTCGAAGAAAATCTGCAGGGCCTGATCTACCAGTCGCCCGTCGAGGTCCGGATGGTGAACG
>JANOHG010000385.1:0-4143 GCA_031406375.1 Archangiaceae bacterium
CAACGGGTGGAAGGTGCACACCGTCGGTGACGACATCGCGTGGCTGCGCGTCGGCCCCGATGGCCGGCTGTGGGCGGTGAACCCCGAGAACGGCTACTTCGGCGTCGCGCCCGGCACCAACTGGCAGAGCAACCCGAACGCGATGAAGTGCATCGAGAAAGACACCCTCTTCACCAACGTCGCGGTCAACAACAACGGCGAGGTGTGGTGGGAAGGAATGGACGGTGAGGTTCCTGAGGAGCTCACCGACTGGAAGGGGCAGCCCTGGAAGCGCGGCAGTGCAGAGAAGGCGGCGCACCCGAACAGCCGCTTCACCGCGCCCTCAGGCAACAACCCGATGCTTTCGACCCACGTCAATGACCCGCAAGGGGTGCCGATTTCGGCGCTGATCTTCGGAGGTCGCCGCAGCAGCACGATTCCTCTGGTGATGCAGTCGTTCAACTGGCGCCACGGCGTGTACCTCGCGGCGACGCTCGCGTCCGAGACGACCGCCGCCGCCACCGGAAAGACAGGCGTGGTGCGTCGTGACCCGATGGCGATGCTGCCGTTCTGTGGCTACAACATGGGGGACTACTTCCAGCATTGGCTCCAGATGCAGAAGCGAATGCAGTTCCCGCCGAAGGTGTTCTCGGTGAACTGGTTCCGCAAGAGCCCCGAAGGGAAGTACCTGTGGCCTGGGTTCGGCGACAACATGCGCGTTCTCAAGTGGATCGTCGATCGCTCGCACGGCACCGTCGGAGCCCACGAGTCGTTGTTCGGCTGGGTCCCAAAGGCAGGGCACATCGACCTGTCGGGGCTCGACATCCCGCAGGAACAGGTCGACGCCGCGCTTGCGATCAACGAGAGCGAATGGCGCACTGAGCTCGAGTCTCAAACCGAGTTCTTCGCTCAGTTCGGCGACCGGTTGCCCAAGGCTCTCGAGCTGAATCGGCAGTTGCTGTTGTCGCGGCTCGACTGATTTTCGAGTCCTCGATTACACTTGAAGCGCCAGGGGGACGCGCATGAACGCTGCAGCAGCCATCGCCCTCGAGGTTTCGCCGAGCGACGCGCTGGCCGATGAGGCCGTCTGCATCCGGGTGCGTGGGCTGCCGCCGGGCCGCCCTGTGCGCGTGACCGCCCAGGTGCGCGACGACCTCGGCCGCAGCTTTCAGGCGGGCGCCGCGTTCGTGGCCGACGACGGCGGCACGGTCGACCTTTCCACCATGGCCCCGACGTCCGGGAGCTACCAGGCCGTGGACGCGGTGGGTCTCTTGTGGTCGCTGGCAGCACCCGAGCTAGGTCCGCCCTTCATCTGGCGCACCGTGGCGCCTTGCCCGATCGCGCTTAGCGCCGAGATCGATGGCACCAGCGTCGCCAGCGTCACCTATCAGCGCCGGTTCGTCGGCGCAGGCGTGACCCGCACCGAGGTCACTGGCGGCGGGCTGGTCGGCACCCTGTTCGAGCCACCTGGTCCAGGACCGCACCCCGTGGTCATGGTCCTGCTCGGCTCGGGCGGCGGCCTCAGCGAGCAGCGCGCAGCCCTGCTGGCGTCGCGAGGCTTCGCCGCGCTGGCGCTGGCCTACTTCAGCATGCCAGGGCTGCCCGCGCAGCTGCTCGAGATCCCGCTGGAGTACTTCGAGCGCGCGATCGCCTTCCTGGCCACACGCGAGACGCTGGACGCCGCGCGCCTGTTCGTCTTCGGCCAGTCGCGCGGCGGCGAGCTGGCCCTGCTGCTAGGTGCCGAGCTGCCTGCGGTCAAGGGCGTCATCGGCTGGGTCCCGAGCGGCGTACTGTTCGGCGGCATCGGCGACGATCCCGGCGTCTTTGTGCGCCCTGCCTGGACACGCGGCGGTGTCGCCCCCGCCTATCTGCCCTCGGTCAATCCGCTTCCGGCCCCGGGCGCGCCGCCGGCCGCAGCTCCCATCGTGATGACGCCGCTGTACGACCCGTTGCTCGCGGACGCCGCAGCGGTCGAGCGCGCGACCATCGCAGTCGAACGCATCGCCGGCCCCGTCCTGCTGGTGTCTTGCGAAGCGGACGCCCTATGGCCATCGGTCGCCCTGTCCGAGCTGGCCATGCGACGCTTCGAGGCGCGCGACCACACGTTCGCTCACACGCACCTCCGGTGCCCGAACGCAGGCCACCTGCTCGGTATCCCGCACACGCCGACCACCACTCGAGCCGTCTTCCAGCCCATCGCCAAGATCCGCATCGCGTTCGGGGGCAGCCCCGCTGCCGACGCCGCCGCCAGCGTCACCGCCTGGAACGCGACGCTGGCCTTCCTCCAGGAGCACCTGCCAGCAGGTAGGTGACGCTCGCCTGCGGGCGGGGTCCCGGTCGCAATCGGCCTGGGATTCAAGTTCTGCGGGTTCAGGACTACCCGACTGTCGTGCCGAAGCATGGCAGCTGGATCTACCGAAGGCGGCTGACTGGCACGAGGTAGCCGACCCGCGCATATCAGGGTAATCAGGCGTCGCATTCATCTCAACTTCCCTCGCGGCCTCGGCTCATCGAACACGACAACGCGATGCCTTCTGCGAACGAAAATGGTAACTTGACCGGTCCATCCACATTAGGAGTGAATCCGCTGAGGAGCAGCGATTCGCCCCTGGGGCTGTGTCCCGAGCACCCGACGACCCAGGCATGGCGCACTTGCGCCCGCTGCGGCCGGTTTCTGTGTGCAAAGTGCACCCACCCCACGTCGACCGGGTCGCATTGCCCGGCCTGCATTCTCAAAGTCGCGCCTACCGGGCGGCCGCTGGCCGGGTTGCTGATCCTCCCGCTCTTCACGCTGGCCGCCTATCCAGTCTGGATTTTGTTTGACCTCGTGGCGTCCGTTGAAAGCCTGGCCGGACAGGACCTGTCCCCAGCGCCTGGCAACTTCGAGTGGTACCTGATCGCGGTCGTCTCGGTTGGGCAGGGGTGTCTGGCGCTCTTCACCCTCAACAGCTACCTTCGCAGGCGCCGTATCGTGCCGAAGCTGATGCAAATCTTCTTCGCCATCAAGCTCGCGCTCGTTGCGCTCGACCTGGTCTTCGGAACCATCGCGCCCCCTTCGCCCTCTGTAATCGTCCTTAGCCTGGCCTTTCCTGTCATCTGGATTGCGTACTTTCGCTTCTCAATCAGAGTACGAAACACGTTCGTGCGGTAACAGTGCTCACGACGCCTTGGCCTTTGGCGGTATGCCGCGACGGTTGTCTAGTCTTCAGCGCGGTGTCTCACGCAGCTTGGTGATGAAGCCCTTCCGAGCCGTCGGTAGCGAAGTTCCCGCCAACAGGCAAAGCGCGACGGCCAGTCCCAGGTGCATCGGCCGGCTCTACCTCAAGTCGGTCGGAAACGTTGGTAGAGGCGACGTGGAGGCGCGGCACTCCACGTTGGAACCGTGACGTCGCCCATCACCATGACGTAAAGTACTCAAACCAACTGTCCGCCAAATCGGATCAGGCTCAGGCCGCTCTTGACCGTGAGTGTGAGCCTCACCGTCCAGCCCGGCGCATCATTCGTTTCATAGACGGCCCCGCTCTTCATGCCGGACGCATTGGTGCGGAACACACATTGTTATTGGGAGACATTAGCTTCGCTGGGGGCCCCCTGGGTCAGGTAAGTTGTAGTCTCAGTTTGAAGCGGACACCCGCCCAGGGGCGACGAGCAGGGAACGACGTGAAGACCTGATTGCGTGGCGAGCTGCCGCCGCCAGAGCTGCTTCGCTCAACTGTCCTGACGTCTGGACAGTGAGGCGAGCGCTGATATTCGATAGCTGCGCAGTCAATTTCGAAACGATGTGAGATGGCCCCTTGAAGTGTTCAGACATTTTCCGGTTCTCGTCACTCTCGTTCTGCCGGCCATCGCCTCTGCGGATGGCGATGATGTTCCGGGCGTTCGTGACCCGTTCGGGGTGCGACGCGTCGCTTCCGTCTACGAGCGCAGCGGCTCCACGGACGCGGGCTCACCCTGCGTGGGCAGTCAGAACCATTGCGTCTCTTCCTGTCGCTCCTTCCACGTGAAAGGTTTCAGCCCCCAGAGCGAGCTAGGGATCGTCGCTAGCGCTCCCTAACCGCCGAGCACGCTGGTCATGACGCCGAGGTTGGTCGGGGCCCTCGAGCTGGAGCCGACCACCTCGACCTCGAACGACGGAGACTATAGGGGTGAATCCGAGTATCAACG
>JANOHG010000387.1:0-6551 GCA_031406375.1 Archangiaceae bacterium
GCGAAGTGCAGATCGATGTCGTTGCCCGGGGTCGTCGCCAAGCCTCCAACGGTGTCCCAACACAGCTCGGCGCGAACGCCGGGCGCGCGCACACGAACCTTTTGAGTACAAACGTAGTGCTTGCCCTCGAGATCGAACTCGCCCTGTACGGTGTAGTCGCCTGACAACGCAAACGCGGTGAAGACGCGACCGCCTGCGACGCCGTTGCCGAAATTCGGAGCCTGAATCGCGATCAGCGGCTCGCCCGCCGCGACGATGTACTTCGCCAACAGCGTGTCGAACTTCACTGGCTGCCGGGCGCCTCTGCGCGCGTTCGCGGCGGTCGAGATCGCCTGGTTGTAGAGCGCGAAGGTGGGAAACGGCAGCACGTTGTCGCAGTCGCCACCCAGCACCGTCCAGGTCCACCCCGTCGTCGTCGCGCGCTTCGCTGCATCCACCCACAGCGACCCATCAATCAGCGGAATCGCTGTCGGTGAAGGGAACGGAGCAAACTGCAACTCAGCGGTGGGGCACACCACGTCCGCGGCGCAGTTGCAGCCGGTGATCGCACTGTTGCCTGCGATCCCATCGCAGTTGAAATCACCGGGCGCGCAGCTGTCGTATTTCGCGGGCTGATTCGCACCGCGGCAAAGACCGCTCCACGAAGCCAGCTCACCTCCCGAGCAGTCGACCGTTCCTTTCGCGTTCGGAATACACCAGCCCACCGGCTGCTTCGAGGTCGGGCTCGCTTGCGTTGCCGGCACGAGAAAACAGTCTTTCGTCTGACCATTTCCGGGGCAACCGCATGCCTCATCGACCAACCCATCGCAATCGTCGTCGAAGCCGTTGCCAGTGTCCTTGTTGAGCAGGTCCATCGTCACGCCGCGCGAGACGAGAAACTGATCAGTCACCACATCACATTCGCTTAACGACTGAGGCGCACACTTGCGTGGCAACGGAGGATTTCCAGCGTCAACCGGGCCGCAGCCTCCATCGTAGTAGGGCAGCATTCCGCCGTCGTCGGGCTCGAAGTTGCCTCCGTCGTCGACGAACACCGAACCGCCGGTTCCGCCGCCGGTGTTACCGCCGGTTCCGCCGCCCATCGCGCTGCCGCCCGCCGCGCCGCCGGATCCGCCGCCTGCGGGACTGCCTCCACCGGTTCCGCCTCCAGTGCCGTTGATCACCACGGTGGAAGCGCAGTTGTTACATCCGACTGAAAAGAGAAAAAGCCACGCGACGATGAGGGGTCGAAGAATCGGAACCATGAGAGCACACGGTATGGCAGCTTCCTTCAAATTTCCAACGCCACCACCTTGAGTGCTGAAGGTTGGGCAAAATCGATCGACGAGGCACCGAAGTCAGCGATCTTTGTTCCGCGGCCTCCGAGCCCCAGCAACACCTGTCGCTCGAACTGGGAAGCTCCCAGCGCCTCGAGGTTGCAACAAGCCAACAAAGTTGCCCCAGGGGCGAGGACCTTGTGCGCGGCATCGACGAGTCGCGCGTAGTCGGCCTGAGCGCGGAACCGCTGTCCAGACGTGCTCGAGAACGACGGAGGATCGACCACCACCAGTCCGAACTGCTCGGACTTCTTTGCGAACCGGGCCAGCCACTCGAAGCAGTCGCCTGCGATGAAGTCGTGGCGATCGGGCGCGAATCCGTTGAGCGTGAGGTTGCGTTGCCCCCAGTCGAGCACCTTGCGCGACAAGTCCACGTTGACTGCGCGGGCCGCGCCTCCCAGCAGCGCGGCAACTGCAAAGCCACACGTGTACGCGAACAGGTTCAACACCTTCAGGCCACGCGCGTGGCTGCGAACCCACGCGCGCGCGTCTCGCGCGTCAAGGTAGAGCCCAACCGACAACCCATTTGCGGGGCGAATTTCGTAGCGCGCGCCATCTTCGTGCGCCTCGACCGTCTCGACCGGGTCACCCCAGATGGGCGTCGAAGGAGCCACCTGCTCAAGGTCCCCACTCGCCTCCCGGTGCGCTTCGCGCGGGCGGCGCTTGAGGTAGACCGCGCGAATGGCGTTCTGAGACGCGGCAATCTGCGCAGCGAGCGCGCGTTCGTCTTCGGGCGAAAACATTCGGTAGACGCTTAGGATCGCGACACCGTTGAAGAGGTCGACGGTGTAGTCGGCTCCGTCAACCATCCGAAACGCATTGGTGTCTTCGGGCAACTGCATCAAGCGCGCGCCCAAATCGCATCGACTGCCTGGGCGGCGGCGCTGGCCAGTTGGGTGAAGTCTGCGCCAAGCAACTGACCTTCGCGCACCACCACCCTGCCATCGACGATCGTCCACGCCACCGGTGCCAGCGGCAGCCGATCCCACGCGAGGGTGTCGCCCGCTTCGACCGCATCGAGGATCACCAGATCTGCTGTTTGCCCTGCAGCCACGCCACCGAATTTCGAACCGAAGACGGCGTTCAACAGCCGCGAAGGACCCTCGAACAACATCTGCCAGGCGATCGCGTCCGTCTGGCGCACCCTTCCCGCCCGCGCCACGGTGTCTGCGGCGCCCGCGGCGCTCGCAACCGCCGCCCAAATCGTCCTCTGCCCCGCGGTGCATGGCCCCAGCGCGACCCCTGACGAGAGCATCGCTTCGAACCCGCCTCGGTGCTGCAGATCGAGCCAAGGCGCGAGCAGCGTCTTGCGCGCAGATGCCAGCTGCACGCCGGAACCGTCAAGAGTGCGAGCGAACGCCCCAACGGTGCGCGCAGTCAGAAGCCCGAAGGTGTCGAGGCGCGACGCAACCTGCACTCCGAAGCGCGAGAAGGTGACCCGCAAGTCGTGTTCGTTCTCGGCAAGACGCAGGTGCACGCCACAATCGAGCTCACGCTGCAGCTTGCTCGCGTGGGCCAGACAGACGTCGTCGCATTTCGACGATGGCCCCAAGCCAATCGACCCTCGCACGACGCCGCCCTTCGCCTCGCAGATCGCCGAAGCGTTGGCGTCGAGCTCAGCGACGGTCGTGCTCGCGTGCGAATGGATCAGCCGCGCTCCGAGCCGCTGCGCGACAGCCGCCTGCGAACGCAACGCCGCCTCGACAATACCGGGCGCATGAAGTTGCTCGATGTGGGTGGTGACGCCTAGGCGAAGTCCGAGGGCGAGCGCATGGCCTGAAATCGACGCAACTTCGTCTGGCGCCGCGATGCCTTTACCTCGCACCGCTGAAAGCAGGTGGCTGTGACAGTCGACCAGACCCGGCATCACCAGCCGACCTGCGCAAGCGACCACCCAGTCTCCTGGCAGCGCCCGAACAGCGGCGTCGGCATCGACCCGCGTGACTTCGGTTCCCTCGATGATCACCGCCTGGCAACGGGTCAGCGCGCCACCCGAGCGGAGAACACAGCAGTTCTTGAGGAGTAGGCGGCCCTCCATGCGGGCTGCGAGTGTACGCTGACTGCGCCGCTTCGCTCACAGACATTGATCGCGAAAGCCGGCTGCTGATCGCCCCAACGAAAAACGGCCGGGAACCACCTGGGCTCCCGACCGTTTGGGCTGAAACGTGAAGCGCTGAACTCAGTAAGCGTTGTTCTCACCAAAGTTCTTCATGTTCTTGTCGACGGCCTTGTTTCCAACACCCTTAACGGTGTTCGCCTGTTTGACGTCAACTTCACCAGCCAGCGAGTCAGCCGACATTGCGAACAACCGGCGAATGTTGTCGCCAAAGAGGGTGATGATTCCGATGGCTGCAATCGCAATCAGCGCAACGATGATGATGTACTCGGTCATTCCTTGGCCGCGGCGGGCATTGCGGCGAATCGTGGTCTTCTTCATTTGAGGCTCCGGAGGCGTTGCGGGTTGTGCAGCGAAGAGTGCGTCTATTGATGACAGAGTATCGGCGCGCGCAGATTTCCCTCCATACGTCAACGGGAGGATGAGCCCACATTCTGTGTTTTCAACGGATTGCGTCCATTTCGCCGCGAGAGCCTGCCGCGTAGGCAGAATGCAGCGCCACCCAGCAGCAATGCCCAGGCGGATCCAGGCGCACCTGCGCACCCACACCCTCGGGTCGTCACTGTCAGCGCAGCCACAACTTCAATCGAGTACGAGCGGATTGCGTTCGCTCGATCTTGCCCACCCAAGGCAACCGTAAAGTTGTAGGCACCAAAGACGGCGTCGCTGGAAACTGTGCCGGCGAGCCTCCCGTTCTCGTCCAACGCCAACCCCTGCGGAAGCTGCCCGTCGCGCACCGACCACTGACTGCCGACCAACTCCGGAGTGACGATGAACTGCACCGCGATGGTGTCATCGCGAAGCACCTGTGCGGGAAGTGCCGCCTGAATGGTCATCGCGGGGGCCACGACGTGGATCACGAAGTCGGCGGTGTCAGTGCGCCCGCGTGAGTCTTCAACCTCGAGCGTGAACGCAAACGCGCCGGCCCGGGTGGGCGTGCCGCTCATCAGCACCTTTTCCTCGGTGCTGGGCTCGAGCTTGACGCCCTGCGGCAACGCGCCGGCCACGATGCTCCAGCGCAGCGGCTTCGACAGAGGCGCCCCACCCGCATTCTTCGCAAGCAGATCGACGAAGTACTCCGAGCCCAGCTTGCCCTGAGGCAGCTCTGCGGCAGCAATCAGCAGTGCGCTGGCATCAACGACGAGAATCGACAGCTCGCGTCGATCGCTGTTGCCCACCGAGTCGAGCGCTTGAAGCGTGAAGGTCGCCTTGAGCCCCAAGGCCGCGCTCGACGTGCCCACCAGTCGACCCTCGGGCAACACCTGCAATCCCTGAGGAAGGGAGCCCGCCACCAGGCTCCAGCTGTAGGGAGCACGGCCGCCCTGCACGCCCAGCGGTAGATCATACGGAATCAATCGCGCGATTGGAGGCAACACGTCAGACGTAATCGTCAACGACGCCGACACCGGCGCCACGCGCATCGCGCGCCGTTCGACCGCGTTGAGCGCACCAGAGGAGACGACGACCGAAAACGCGTAACTGCCCACCGTGGTGGGAATGCCGGTGATCTTTCCGTCCAACGCCAGCGTCAAGCCGGGCGGCATCGGATCATCGGGAGCCAACGCGTAGGTGTACGCGCCGTCGCCCCCTCTGCCACTAAGCTGGAACTGGTAGGTCAGCCCTACCAATCCTCCCGGAATGCTCCCTGGCGTCAGCCCGAGCGCTTGGCCCACTACCTCGATTGTCTGCGCAGCGAGGCCGTTGTTCTCTTCGTCGATCTCCGCCACCGCACCCACGCCGCCGCCCGCTGGGTCGATGAGCAGCCCGAGGTACCAGGTCGACTCTGAAGTTCCATTGGGTACCACCACCACGTCGCTGCCTGGGCTGTGCTGGCCAACCCCCAAAGTCATCGCCCGTTCGTTGACCAGGCTGCCGTCGGCGTTTCTCATCGGCAGCAATACATCCGACTCGGTGATGATCGTGTTCGCAGAAAGGTAGTAGCGGTAGTTTGCTGCGCCCGCAGGCCGGTTGCCCACATTCGCCAGCGTTCGGGTGACCCACAGCGCTTCACCTGCCCCTGCTATCGCCGGCCCACGCAAGGTCACGGGGATCAGATCTGCAGCCGGGTTTCGCACCCGCTGCGGGTTGGATTTGAGAAAGTTGTTCTGGCTCGAGACCTCGACCAGCCCTTGTCCAACCGCGGCAGCGAAGAAGAAGTATGTGCCGGCCTTGTTGGGCTGGCCGCCGACGGTGTTTCTCGGCACGTTCTGCGTCAGCGTCACGGTCACCGACTGGTTGGGAGCAACCACCAGCCCTGTCTGCTGCCCCATGAAAGGGTCCGTGATGCCGTTGAGCGTGTCGTTGTCTGAAAGGTAGAAGAGGACCGAGACACTGGGCGCGGTAGCGCCACCTTGATTGCGAACAACAGCCTCGACGCGAATCGGCTCATCGAGGAACGCGTAGCGCGCAGGACCAAAGGGGGCCAACGGCTCGAGCACCAGCACCGAGTCGACGATTAGATCCGCCTGTTTGGCAGTGAACTTCAGCGGCCCAACTTTGATGTTGTTCAGATCACTGGTCTCGACGATCGAGCCATTGGCGGGCGCATCGTCCAGCTGAAGAATGAAGAAGTAGTCACCCGCGGGGATGTTCAGCGGCAACGCATACGACAGATTGGCGCTCAGGTTCTCGCCACCCGTCACCGAGATCGTCGTCGAATGAACGGGCAGATCGTTCGCGGATAAAACGTTGTCCGTCGACAGCCAGATTTTCACCGGTACGTTTCCGGCCGCGTCGATTCCCTGGTTCGAGAAGGTGACGGAATTGGTGATCATCTCGCCTGGCCCACCCAGGTTGGGCCCGCTGATCGCTTGCGCGACCAGATCGATTCCCGCCGCCAGAGGCACGGTGGTCGCGCCCAGGTTGTTGAGCTCGTTCGACTCGATCACCACGTTGGCGTCGTCGACCACCGCCACGAGGTAGAAGCTTCCCGTCGAAGGCTTCGGCACCGTGGTCGTCACCGTGCTGTCGAGGAATCCAAGCGCGGCAATGGTGATCGGCCCCTGCGGCGTCACCAGCAATTCCACATCGACACCCGGATTAAAGACGGTGTCGGTCGACAGGTAGAGGCGATAGGTGAAACCCGTTGCCGGCTGGGTACCGAAATTGCGCAGCTTGAG
>JANOHG010000401.1:0-7176 GCA_031406375.1 Archangiaceae bacterium
CGCGCGCCGCGCTTCGATGCAGCTGCGAGGACAGATCGAGATTCGCCACTTTGGATGTGGCGAATCTCCGAGGAGCGGCTGGCATACGCGAGGTAAAACGTCCTGAAGTAGCGCAGGTTCGTCGTGGAGTAGCCCCGTCCAACTCGTTCTCGAAGCTGGGTCGAGAGCACGTCGAGGAGCTGGTCTCCGTACTCGGCCCGGATGGCGCCGGCCTGGTAGTACTCGACGATCTCGCGTCCGATCTGCCAGTACGCGAGCACCATCGCGCTGTTCACCGAACGAACGACTTGGCCGCGGGCCGCTTCGAGGATCGAGACGACGCGCTCCAGGAGAGGGCCGACGCCCGGAGCCTCGGGCCGACCTGCGGCAAGCGCGGCAGATTTTCTCAACACGGTTGAGACTTTCCCGCCCGTCACCGTCGCGGCCTTCTTGCGCGGCGGCTTCGTCATCGGTCGGTCTCCTGACCACTGGCATTGGCATCTCGGTACCGCAAGCGCAGCGACCGGCGCGCGCTACCTGAACTGCCCATTGGTCACGCCTCCGACTTCGCGTACTTCGCGGCCAAGCCGGCGAGCGACATGTTTTCCGTGACCGCGTCGTGCGGGATGAGGACGTAGCGCCAAGGCTTGCCGCTATTCGTGCGCTCGTGGTCGGCAGCGTTCCTGCACCAGGTGACCGCCGCACGCGCCTTCGCTTGCACCTCGGGGTGATCGAGCTGGTCTGCCCGCTTTACCTCGACCATGAACTTCTCGGTGGCCGTCTCCACCACGAAGTCCGGTTCGTAGGCCTCGCCGCGTGCGTAGTCGATCTGGAAGACCTTACGCGCCGGCTTGAACCACTTCTCGACTGTCTTGTCGTCTTCAAGAACAACGGCGAAGCGGCGCTCTGGATCGGTGTCGAACTTCTGGTGTGCATAGAGGCATTTCCGAAATCCGCCGAAGAGCATGGTGCGCATCGCGCTCTTCACGGCGACTGCTGCGCGAAAATCTACGGACCCTTCACCGTAGGGGACGACATAGTTCACGGCTGCCGGGTTCTCAAAACCCTGGTGCACGCGCGCCTCGAAGGCCGTTGCTTTGTGCCAGAAGTGCGGCTCCATCTGCGCGTGCACGAAGTTGGCCAGGGAGCGTTGGTAGTAGAGCACCACGTTCCGGACGTCGCCGTCCGCAGTCAGATAGGTTCTGAGATGCGCAACGACCTGGCTCGCGAGCTTGTTGAGGAGCTGGGCCTGCGATTGGTAGTCAACGTCGTCGAAATCGATCAGTGCTCGCAACACGTAGTCTTCGGGGCGGGCTTCCGCGGGCCCGTTGTCCTCGACTCCGATTTCATCCTGAACGCTGCTGTCTCGGAGGTGCTTGAGCAGAATGGATTGCTCCACCGGCTGGTAGCGAATCCCGGAAAGGTCGAGGTCGAAGTTGTGATAGCCGCAAGTAACCTCACCCGTCGGCACCACGACGATGCGCGGAATGCTGATGGTTCCCGCCGCCACCGCACTCGTCACCACGCCGACCACTCGTTTGACGATGTCCTGAAATCCAGGAAGCGCGGCCTGGGCCGGAGAAGCGGACGCGGCCACATCGCGAATCAGCAACGCCTGCGAACCTGCCGAGGCGAGGCTCGCGGCGCTGGGGTAGTTCACTGGGTCCTTCGCGGCGAGCCCTATCTGCTCGAGCACGAGCTTGGCGACCTCGATCTCTTCCGGTTGCACGAGCGTCGGTGCAGCGGGTTTGGCGGAGCCCGCAAGCGTCGAGTGCGATCCGTCGGCTGACGTCGCCACAGCGACGCTCCCGAAGATCTGCGCTTCGATGCGCGTTGGAACCGCGACCGCCAGCTGCCCAGTCGCGGGCACGTCGACGCCGATCACTACGCCCGTGCGGATGATTGAGTCGGGCTTGCTCGCTTCGTCGATGATCGACTGGAACTTGTCGTGCGCGATGATGGTGAGACGGTCGATCGCCGCCACACCCGTTCGCCGGCCGAACGGAAGCCGGAGCCCGCGGCCGATCGACTGCTCGATGAGTGTCTTCGAATTGGCGGCGCGCAGGGGAACGATTGTGTAGAGGTTGGTGACGTCCCATCCCTCTTTCAACATGTTGACGTGGATAACGATCTCGGTCGGTTCGCTCGCCTGTTCCACGGCGAGCAAGCTTTCGATCGTCTTGTCTTCATCCTCACCCTTCAGCTTCGAATGGACCGTGATGACGCGCTCGCGGTAGCGGCCTTCGAAGAACTGATCGTCCTTGATCGTCGTCTCGATGGACGACGCGTGCTCGACGCTCTCGGCGATCACCAGCACGAACGGCTTGACGACGGGCGCACCGGACTCGCGCGCGTAGACCTCGAGGTCCACCTTGACGCTCTCATGCACGCGAATGGCATCCTCGAGCTTCAGCCGCTCCAGCTCGTCCTTGGAGTAGTTGCTGGCGACGAAGTCTTTCCGAGTCGCCACAGCGGGTTCTTTCACGAACCCGTCCTTCAGCGCCTCGGACAGAGGGTAACTGTAGATGATGTTCTTGAAGCCCGTGGTGCCGCGGGAGTTCTCGGTCTGCGGCGTTGCCGTCAATTCGAGGCCGAGAACGGGACGAAGCTCGTTGAGTACACGAACGCCCGCGTCGGCGCGGTAGCGATGCGACTCATCCATCAGCAACACGAGATCATCGAGCTCGGCGAGGTACTCGAAGTAGCTCTGCCCGATGTACTCGGAAAGCCGCTTGATTCTCGGCGTCCCTTTCTTCTCGCTCGTGTCTTTGTTTAGTTTCGAGATGTTGAACACGTTGATGTGCACGACGTCGTCAAACAGCTGCGCCTGTCCCTTGCGCCCTTCGACTTGGCGGACGACGCGCTGGTTCTCGTAGTTGTCGCCCGTGATCAGGACCGGCGGGGCGGCGGCGAACTCGGCGATCCCCTTGAGCACGTACTTCGGTGTGTTGGGGGTGAAGTCGGCGATCAGCTTGTTGTAGATGGTGAGGTTCGGCGCGAGCACGAAGAAGTGGCGGATGCCCTTCTGAACGTGGAGGTACGAGACGAACGCCCCCATGAGACGCGTCTTGCCGACGCCAGTCGCCAGCGCGAAGCACAACGAGGGGAAGTCACGCTCGAAGCTCTCGACCGTCGGAAACTCGCGTCGGATGGCTTCCAGCGCGACAGCCGGATCCGTGTCCTTCCGCAGCGCGAACATGTCAGCCACGGAAGCAAGAATTTCGAGAGAGCGGGTCTGCGGCGGCCGCAAGCTGAGACGGGCCGCGATGGACTGGACGGTTCGGTTCACGGCTATTTCTCCTCGCGGAACAGCGGCAGGGTCTGGGCAGTGGCCTTGGCACGACCGCGAGAGAGCTTCTTGCCGTTGACGTTCTTGACGGGCGTTGCGGCGGTGGTCGACGGGGCCTCCGCCGGGTCCGGCTCATCGAGCTGCGACACGGCCAGGCTGTAGTCGTCATGCCCCCACTCACAGCGGTGGAGGACTGCGTTCGGGATCTTCTTGATCGTCAGGTTCGCGAAAGCGTCAGCCTTGACTCGGAATGCGCCGCAGCAAATGAGCAGCGTGCGTTTGTCGCCGACTTCATGGCTGAGCTGCTCGAGCTGCTCGCGCGTTAGCGTCTGCGTCGTGACGTAGATGAAGTCGGTCTCAGTCGAGCGCCCGTGTTGCCAGTACACCGTCGCGCTCGGTGCGTAGCGGAAGCCTTCGTGCTTGCAGACCGCCTCGGAGAGCATGGCGGGGTTGTACTGCTTGCTGATGACCCAGTTGCCCCAGTGATCGCGTTCTAAGAGTGACGGCGCGAGGCTGAAGAACCGGAAGCCGCCACCGCCCGCCCAGCCTGTCGCCTCCGTTGCTCCGCTGCGGTCTGTACCGTCAACCACGGAACGGAGGCGGGGGAGGCAATGCGTTGCGGCGTGCGGGCCAAGCTCAATCGTAATCCACCGTCGCCGCATCTTGTGCGCCACGGCAGCAGTAGTCCCTGACCCGCCGAAGGAATCGAGAACGAGGTCACCCGGGTTTGTCGCGACATCGAGGCATCGCTTGATCAGCAGTTCGGGTTTCTTTCCCTTCGGGAAGTCGACGCCGCCCTCGTTGTGCAGGTTGTTCGAGAGCAGGTCGTCCCAGATCGTCGAGAGCGCCTGTCCTGTGACTCGCTTCCCATTCACCTCGCGAACCTTCGAGGAATAGAATATCAACTGTTCGCCGTTGAGAAAGAAGACGTCGTCTTTGCCGGGGCGGCCTGCACGGAATACCTTGCCCGGCTGCTGTGAAGACTGAGCGAGGACTGACCGAACGTCCTCTGCAACATCCTTCGGCGCGATGCGCGCGGTACGGACCACGCGCTGTGCCTCGGCAAGTACGAATGCGTCTAACTCGCTGTCGAAGGCTCCTTTGCGCAGTGCCTTGACATCGAGCCCTCTGCTCCGGGCGAACGCGTCCTTGAGCGAGACGAGCCTCCATTTTGCGGATGGCTCGTCGTAGTTATCGATGCACTTGCTGTATCGGTCGTCACGCTCGATAGCTGAATAGACTTTGGCAGACTGCCACGAGGCCTTCTGCTTTGCGTACACGACGATGTAGCTGGCGGTGCTGACAAAACCTGGATTGATCGCCTTGGGCCCCGAGACCGAGCTCTGTTTGAACGTGATGACCGAGACTCGATTCGAACGACCGAATACCTCGTCGCCGAGTGCTATGAGATAGCCGAGTTCGTTGTCATCAATGTGAACGAACAAGGTTCCGGATTCGTGAAGAAGCCGATGTAAGATGACCAAGCGATCGCGCATCATCGTGAGCCACAAGCTATGCTCGACGCCGTCGTCGTAATGCTCGAACGCCTGACCCGTATTGAACGGCGGATCGATGTAAACGCACTGCACCTTGCCGGCAAACTCCTGCTCCAGGGCCTTCAGAGCGAGCAGGTTGTCACCGTGGATGAGACGATTGTCGAAGAGATCGTCTTGAGACACGCGACGAGCCGCGAGATACGACTTCTCGTGATCTTCGACTAGGATGCGAGGTTCAAGCCGTGGCGTCGTATCCTTGCCGATCCAGGTAAGTTCAAGTCGTGTTCGCGCTGCCATCAGTTCGTTCCTTCTTCCACGAGGCGCCAGCGCAATGTCAGCACGCTTTCGACGACCACCTTCTTCTCCTGCAGTTGACGCTCGAGTCCCTGGATGAGTGCATCCTGGTCGGCCTTGATACGATCCTGCTCCTCGAAGTACTGGCGGCGCTTTGCATCGCGCCGGCCTTCGAGCACGCGCAGCGCCTTCTGAGCGTCGAGCTTCTCCTGAAGCCCCTTCGCCTTCCGTGCCTCGCGCTGCTGCCCTGAGATCTCACGGTCCAGCTTTTTGATCTCGCGCTCGAGGCCGAGCTTGAGGTCCTCAGAGCGGCATTCGATCTTGTCCGCTTCCTCTTGGAAGAAGTCCTCGTTGCGAGTTTCGAGGTCCGACAACCGAAAGCCCTTCAGCTCGTCGCGGATCGCTGTGACCACCGGAGGCAATGTCTCCGCGATGGCGCCGCCGACCTCTCCCCGCAACGAGAAGAGCTTGGCCGCAACATCTGGATCGATGTGTCCGCCCGAGCCATCGCATGCAGCGATGAGCAGAAACTCCTCGGTCCTTCCCAGGGCCTCGGCAGCGAGCTTGCTGACCTCGAGCCAGCCGGTTTCCCCACGATAGCGTTCGAGAGCACTCGCGTGCGACTCGTAGAAGAACGTGACATCTGCCGCGGGCGTGCCAGCGCCGGTCGCGGTGGCGATGATCTCGTGAGCGAGTGGATGGTCCACTCGGAAGAAAGCGTCGCCGAGCGCTTCGGCTCGTTGCCAATCAAGGTGGAACCGTTGCTCCGGCTCGCTCCCGCGCGGACTCACACGGAAGCGCGGTTCGGCTGCCTCGAATGTCGCTCGATCTCGGAGCGAGCACTTCGCCAGGTCGAGCAGTGTCTGCTGTTGGGTGTCGAGGGACTGTTTTGCGGCCTCCTTGTGAAGCCGAAGGCGGTCGTGGACCTCGGCGTCGAAGTTCTCCAGGAAGGCCCTGCGCGCACTATCAATGCCAGCTTTGATCTTCTCGTCGAGTTCGAGTTGGAGGGCGTCGAACGCCGCCTTGATCTGTTCGTGAGTCCGGCAGTTTTGGTAGATGGCGGCGATGCGCTTCTCGAGATCCACGCCGCTCTCGACTGCGCCGAGCACATCGTCGCTGGCCCCGAACACACCCTTGAACAGATTGAACTTCTGATCGAGCAGTTCGAAGACGCGACGGTCCGCTTCGTTCTTGCGATTGAGAAAGTTGACGACGAGTACATCTGACTTCTGGCCGTAGCGATGGCAGCGGCCGATGCGCTGCTCGATACGCTGCGGATTCCATGGCAGATCATAGTTGATCACGATCGAGCAGAACTGGAGGTTCACGCCCTCGGCAGCGGACTCGGTTGCGAGCAGCAAGGTTCCTCGCTCGCGGAATTCGTCGACGATGGCGGCCTTCATGTCGGCGGATTTTGATCCCGAGGACACGTCGGCCCAACGATGCTCGTTGCGCTTCTTCCACGCTGCGTAGGTGCGTTTCGAGACATCGTCGTTGTTGGAGCCGTTCATCAGAACGATCTCGCCGTCAAAGCCGCTCTCGCTGAGCAAGCGAAACAGGTACTCCTGCGTCTTGCACGACTCCGTGAAGATCACTGCCTTGCGCGCCGCACCCTTTTCCTGAGCAAGGTTGAACGCGAGTGGCAAAACCTCGACGAGCTTTGTCGCCTTCGAAACGCGCTCGACAGATAGCGCCAGCGCGACGAACCGTCGGAGGTCGGCCAGTTCTGCTATGGCATGCTCCTGCGTAACCGATGCGACCGGGGCCGCGTCGTCTTCCCCCCATTCCTCGTCGATCTCGTTGAGGGTTTCGAAGTCCTCGGCGAGCGTCTCCTCCACCAGAAGTGGAGGTTGCGCTTGCCCAGACAGACGCTCGACGAACTTCGTCAGCGTGGCTCCGATCGCCGCGGAGGACGACGCGAGCAGCTTCCGCATGATGAGCGTGATCAGCTTGCGGCGCGCGTTCGGCAAGGCAGCGAGCACCTCGCGTTGGAGGTAGGCAGAGACCTGTTCGTAGCTACTGTTCCGGCAAGTGTGACGAAGCGGTGGCGGCGCCGCGCCCGCTGACCGGCACGGCCATGGCCACGCAGAATCGACTGGCGTGCGCTGAGCGGGCATG
>JANOHG010000680.1:0-3785 GCA_031406375.1 Archangiaceae bacterium
GCGCGCTTCGTCGACGACTCGAGCAGCGAGGCGCAGTTCGGGATTCGCGTCGGTTCGAACGGGGAAATCGCAGCGATGGCAGGGCCTTCGACCCGGCTGGGCAAGTGCGTCGAGGCCGTGGTGCGCAACGTGAAACTCAACCCCGGAAAAGAACGGCTCTTCGACGTCAGCTGGAACTTCAACGACAGCGATCTTCCCCAGGTCAGCGCCTCTCTCGAAGGCGTGCCTGAGGTGCCACCTGCGCTTGCGCAGGCGCTCGAAGACGCGATGGTCACCGTGCGCGACTGCCTACCGGCCACCGTCGCCTCGGGGGCGCTGCCGAAGATGGTCACCTGGAGCAAGAAGAGCGGCTCGCGCGTGGTGGACCTGAGCTGGATCCCCCGGCCCACCGAGGCGCGGTTCCCCCCAAGCGCCGTCGCGTGCATCCAGGGCCGGCTTACGAAGGTCGAGTTGCCCAAGCTTCATTCAGACGAGGATGACGAAGAGACACCAGACCCTGCCGCGGTCGGCTTCGCGCGGCTCGAGGTCGAAGCTCCGGAAAAATACGAAGCCCAGCGGCCCCAGGCGACCACGCTGGTCGGCTACGAATTCCTCATCATTGCGCGACGCGGAGACACGCTCGTTGGCTCGACCAAGCTGTTGATGAGGCCCGGCGTTATTCCCCCGCTGCGTCTGCGGGTCGACTCGCAACTGGTGCAGCCAGGCTCGACCGTCGAGGTCGAGGTGCTTCGAGGGCCCGAGTACAAGGCCGAGCTTCCCGAATACGCCCGCCTCACGATGGGCCGCGAGACGAAGGACGAGAAGCTGGACGCGAAGACGCGAAGAGTGCGCTTCAGTCTGCCCTCTGGAGTCGAAGGGTGGGCGAAGGTCACCTGCGGCAGCGGCCATGTCTATCTCTTCGTCCAGCCGACCGCGTTGTTGCAGGTGGCGATCAGCGCCGCGAAAGAACGCTACGCGCCAGGACAAACGGCGCAGCTGAACATCGAGACCCGTACCGGAGAAACTGCCGGGCCAGCAGCAGTCGGGCTGTTTGGAGTCGACGAGAGCCTGGGACAACTGGCGACTCTGCCGGGGGCAGACGAGCTGGCTTCGCTGCGGCCGCAGGTCATCTTCACTCCCGGTTTTCCCGGCCTCGATGCCCAAGCGCTGTCGATGGGGCGCGTACGCGGCAAGAACGCCACCGCCGCCACCTTGCTCAGAGTCAGCACGCTGCCTCCGCCGGCAGAGATTGAAGCGACGGTGTCGCTCTCGGGAGAGACGATGTTCGACCCACTCGAGACGCTCACCGACAAGTTCTACCTCGCGCTCGAAGAGCTCCACCTTCAGACGCGCGTATGGGAATCGGCGGCACCCGAAGCCGAGCGGATGACACCGAAGACGATGGCTCGGCTGTGGGCGAAGGCACTCGACGCACTCGAAGAGAAGAAGCAGCCCGCGCACGACGCGTGGGGTCGCAAGCTCAAGCTCCACCGCCTACCCGCAGACTTGCTCGCCCTCACCGATCCACGCGTGGTCGTCGTCAATGGCACCCGGCTGCCCGAAGACGTCGAGAACTGGTCTGCCTGGGTCGCGAAGGAGAAGCCGTGAACAAGAAATCATTTGCGCTTGGGTTCATCGCCGCACTTTTCCTCGCGTGCTTCATCGGCGGGCTCATCACCGTCTTCGCTCGAAGCATGGTCTCCCAGTCTGCCGACTCGCTTGCTGGCAGTGCATCGTCCGACGAACGGTCGGACAAGCGCGCGAGCCCGCCGGCAGCGCCCGAGGCGCTTCGCTATGCAGCAAAAAAGGACGAGTCCAAAGGCGCCCCCGGTAGGGCGATGAATTCGTTCGGGCAGGGTTCAGGCAGTGGCTACGGAATGGCGAGCTCAGCGCCCGCGACGAAGATGCTCGCTCGTGAAAGGCCCCCCAGCCCGGCGCCGGAAGACGCCTTCGCAGATGAGGGCGAGGGGTCCGTCGCCGCCGCCACCCGCGCCTGGTTCCCCGAGACATTCCTCTTCGAGCCGATGGTGCTCACCGACGCTCAGGGCCGAGCTTCGATTCTGGTCAAGGTCCCTGATCGGCTGACTTCGTGGCGGGTCCTTGCGCTCGCCCATTCACGGCAGGGTGGGCAGGCAGGCGCGGTGACATCCTTCCTCGGAACACTTCCGACCTACGTCGACCCGGTGGTTCCCGCATTCCTCATCGCGGGTGACGAAGTTCGCCTGCCGATTCAGCTGAGCAACACCACCACGAGCGACGTGAACACCACGCTTACGATGTCGGCCGAAAGCGCGACTCTTTCTGCGACTGGGGGCGCGGTGAAGGTGCCTGCCGAAGGAAACAGCATCCAGTACGTGAGCTTGAAGACCCCGCGTCCAGGCATCAGCGTGTTCAAGGCGGTTCTGGGCGAAACCGACGCCATCGAGCGCACCATCGAGGTGAAGCCTGCCGGGAAGCTTGCCACCACCTCCGCCGGAAGCACGCTCGCCGCGCCGCGGGTGGTCGAGCTCGAAGGACCCGCTGATGCGCTCGAAGGCAGCGAGAGCGTGCGATTGCAAGTCTTCCCCGGAGCGCTTGCGCTCGTGCGATCCGAGCTGTCGGCGGCGCCTAATCGGGGTGGCGTGGCCGACGACGCCTACACACTGTTGCTCACCGGCCGAGGGCCTGCGCTGCTGCGATCGCTGGGCACCGAGCCTTCGATGGATGTGATCCGCGATCTGTCGGTGCTCGCGACCCAGCGCGCGATTCGTCATGCGCGCGCGCCTGATGTCCCCAGCGCGGTGCTCCTCGCTGAGGCCGCCCTCGCACATCCCGACAACACGGTCCTCTCTCGCCTCGGAGAACGCCTTGCCGCCCAGGTCGCCGCCGCTCAACGCCCCGATGGCACCTGTCAAGGCGCCGACGGGTGGACGCTGCAACGACTGCTGGTCACCACCGGTGCTTGCGTCCAAGCAGTGCGCGCGGCGCAGAGCACTGCTGCCCAGAAACAGCGCGCCACCGCGGTCGCGATTCGCGCTTCGGGCGCCTTCGAACGAAACCTGGCCCGAATCGATGACGGCTACACCGCGGCGGCAATTGTTGGCAGTGGCGCGGTGAGTGGAACGGTTGCAGAAGCCCTCAAGGAAAAGGTGCTCAAGGGAATTTCAGCCGGCACCGATGGCGCGAAGTTTCTGCGTGTCGAGTCTTTAGTGGTGCGCCCCGACGGAAATCCGCCTTCGATTGCCGAAGCCACCGCAATCGCGGTGCTCGCGCTCCAGCCCGACGAGAAACAGGCTGCGGTGGTCGCGGATCTCGGAACGTGGCTGCTCGCCAACTACTCGCCCATCTACGGGTGGGGCGACGGGCAGGCCAACCTCGTGGCGCTGCGCGCGGTGACCACGCTCTTCAAGACGCCGGTTCCTCCCAACGTAAAAATCTCTCTTCAGCGCGATGGTCAAGCCGTGGTCAGCGGCGTGCTCGACGCGGCGCACCTTCATGACGTGCTCACGCTCGAGGCGCTCGTTCCTGGCAGTGGCGGTAAGCACGCGTGGGGCGTGAAGGCCGAGCCCGCGGTTCCAGGCCTGGGATTCTCTTTGACGCTGATGGCGCACGTCCCGTGGCGTGATGAGCTCGCCAGCGGCCTCGAGTTCACCTCGAAGCTTCCCGAGAAGCTCGAGGTTGGCAAACCCGCAGAACTCGAGCTCACGGTGGCGGCTCCTGCCAATACCAAAACGAAGCTGCAAATCGCTTTGCCGGCGGGGGTGCAGGCCGACACGCCTTCGCTCGACTTGCTCGTCACTGCGGGCAGCATCTCGCGCTTCGAAACC
>JANOHG010000683.1:0-2058 GCA_031406375.1 Archangiaceae bacterium
CGCTTCGGTCTCGTCCCTGCCCGCTGTTCGAGCCTTCGCGATTCCGAAGTCGACTATCTTTATCTGCCCCTCGTAGCCGATGAGGATGTTCTGCGGCGACACGTCGCGGTGCACTATCTTCAGCGGGCGCCCCTGTTCGTCGAGGCGGGTGTGTGCGTAGTGGAAGCCCTTCAACATCTCGACTCCAATCAGAATCGCGAACGGCGTCGGAATCACCGCGATCTTGAGCGTGCGCGCCCTCTTCATCACCTTCGAGAGCGGCTGCCCGTCGACGAGCTCCATCGCGAGAAACCAGTCGCCGTCGATTTCTCCGAAGTCGAAGACCTGCGCGATGTTTCCATGTGACAGCCCCATCGCGATCTTCGCTTCATTGGTGAACATCGCGATGAACGCCTGGTTCGCGGCGTAGTGCGGCAAGATCCGTTTGATCACCACCTGCTTGGTGACTCCGGGCGCAGCTGAGAATCGGGCCTTGAAGATCTCGGCCATGCCCCCGGCTGCTATTCGCGCCTGAAGCTCGTACTTGCCGAACTGGTCTGCCAAGGCGCGCGCAACCTAGCCGTTCACGTCTGACTTGCCCATTGAGACCGCACCGACACACCCACCTACAACTTGATCTCGCCCGCACCCAGCACCAGCGTCGGCTGCGCGTCGTACTCAATCCTCATCTTCGTCGGTGGAACGGGGTTGTCAGACAGCACTACCCCACTGCTCGCACGCACCGTTACCGGCTGTCGCTGATCGATGTTGGCCTTCAGCGGCGACAGCGCGGCTCCCTGAAGAACGACGGTTTTCGGCAAGGCCGTGAGCGTGCTGCGGTCACCGACCAGCTGCCCATTGATCGAGAACGACGCGGACTTTACCTGCGACGGATTCAGCGCCAGCTGGGTGGTCGAATCGATGAACGCCAGCTGAGTGATCTTCAGCTCGACGCTCTGCAGCAACGCCGTGGCCGAGCTCAGCTCGGGGATGCGCTGGTAATCAGCCGTCGCGAGCACCTCAACGTCCTTGTCGAACGCGAACTCGCACCCACCTGCGACCACCTTTGTCGTCACCGTGTAGGCTCCAGCGGTAATCGGCATTCCGCAAACGTGCTTTTCGAGCTCGATGTCTGCCGTGCCGCGGATCGACGGAATTCCCTGGCCCGCGCCGATTCGAACTTCGGGTTGTACGAAGTTGCACGCTGTGAGGGCGACAACACCTGGGAGGATGAGAAAACGCATGAGAACACCTCGATCGGCCAGAAGCTCATCCTAATGTAGCATCGTCATCCACCGAGCGTTTGCGAGCCTCTGGTAGAAGCCTTCAAATGAGAATGGTCCTCATCGGGCTGGTCGTCTTCCCCGCGCTTTGCAGGGCTGATGGTGCAGTGCTCCTCTTTCCTGCGATTGGCAGCCCCAGCAAGGTCACGCTCAGCGGCCGAGTATTCAAGGACGTGGCGACCTCGGGCAGCTCTACCGTCAGTCGGAACCTGCGCCGGTTGATGGTGAGCAACTGGGAAGACGCCGCAGTCGAGGTGCGCTTTGGCGGTCAGTCGAAGAACGTCGTTTCTGGCCACGATGGCAACTTCGAGGCGGTCTTCGAAGAGTTGGCGCCTAAGGTATTTGCCGTCGGCATGCAGAAAGCCGAGGCACGGGTCGGCGGAGCGAGAAGTGGCGTTGCCGGTGTCGAGGTCCTTGCGACAATCGCTGCGTTCTTCGTCGTCTCTGACTTCGACGACACCATCGCGGTGAGTGATGTACTCAGCCGGCGCAAGCTGGTTGGCAACGCGTTGTTCAAGGACGAAACGACCCAGGCGGTCGTCCCCGGCATGGCCGCGCTCTACCACTGCCTGCGTGAGAGTCCCGGCCAGCCCGCCTTCGCGCTCGTCAGCGGTTCCCCGGTTCAGTTCGGCAGCCGCATCGGCACCTTCCTCTCGAATCACCGCTTTCCTCCGATGGGCCTGTACCTGCGCGACCTTGGGCCCACGACGCTCAGCGACTACAAGCAACCCGCCATTCGCTCATTGCTGCGTGGAATGCCGAACCAGGCGGTGTTGGTGGGTGACTCTGGTGAACA